>JAZUAY010000095.1:0-4949 GCA_045638205.1 Bacilli bacterium | reverse complement strand
GAAATATATAAAGAATGGTCTGGTATGAATGCAAGTCAATATAAAGATTTTAAAAATATTAGGAAAGAAAATTTAAGAGATAATATGTCAGATATTGAAGTGGCTTTAACTGATTTATCTGAAATTGCTACTAGAGAAATTGCTAAAAAACATAAACCTTTTGGTTTAGAAGAAAATAAAAATATTGCAAAACGTGGTGCTAGTGTTGCTAAAAGTGCTAGAAATAACTTAGAAAAAGAACTAGGTGAATCAGTAATAACTAGTCAAAATAATCTTAATTATCAATATATTGATAATAAATTAATAAAATAGTAGAACTTACTCTACTATTTTATTAAACTTTCATAAACTTCTTTTAACTGTTTGCCTATATTTTTAATATCTCGCATCTTTGCCACCTCATAAGCATTTTCAGAAACTGATGGTAATTCTTTATTTAATAGTTTATTTATTTTAATTACAAACTCATCAACATCCTTGGCTTTATAAACATTTTTGCCATCCTCTAACCAACCATCAAATATAGGTATATCTCTAATAATAGCATCTGTTTTCATAGCACAAGCTTCAATTATTGGTATACCTTCTGTTTCTTCTAAAGTTGGAAATAAATATAAATCACATCCTGCCAATGCTTCTTTAATTAATTCTTGCTCTACATAGCCTGCAAATTTTAAGTTAGAAAGTTTAGTATTAACTGCTTTTTTTACATCATCTGTAGAAAACTTAAGAGGACTCTCGCCAAACCAAATAAACTTGTATTCTGGTAACCTTCTTGCTATTTCTACAAAATCAACTATACCTTTTCTTCTAATATATAATCCTATTCCTATAATAACCTTATCATTTTCTGTATATCCATATCTTTTTCTAAAACTTTCACGATCACTATTATTTCTTTTAAATAAATCTATATCTATTCCATTTGAGATTGCTACAATTTTTTTATTTTCTAATCCTTTATAACCTTCAAGTATTTTTTTTGAATATGGTGTTGGTGTTATTATAACATCTCCTAGACTATAACACTTTATTAATAACTTCTTAAATAATTTAGATGTTTGTTTAGCAAGAATAAACCCATCTTTATAATCTTCTTCTGTTGAATGTGCATGGTATACAACTTTTTTTCCCATTTTTTTAGCTTTCTTTGCTAATAAATATGATTTCAAAAAATATGTATTTATATGAAGAATATCATAATCATCTTTAGGATTTCTAGTATGTTCTATCCCCATATAATCTAGCGCTTGTTCTTGATGTAAAATTGCTTTACCAAGACCACTTTTACCAATAGTTTTTAATCCTTCTGCATATAATAATACTTTCATTTTTATCACCTATTACAATTTTACCACAAAACACTAAAAAAAGCACTTTATGTGCTTAAACTTCTTGAATTACTGTTATTATCATTGGTTTAGAACCTGTTTTTTCATATAAAAATTTACCTAATTTTTCTCTTACTTCACTTTTAATAGCACTATAATCTACACGTTTTGCATTTTCTTCAATATTATCGCTTATTATTTCTTTTGAAACTTTAGTTGTTTCTTCTAAAAGTTCCTGACTATCTTTTACATAGATAAATCCACGTGTTAAAATTTCAGGTCCACCAATAATTTTTTTAGTACCTCTATTTAATGTACAACTAACAATAACAATACCATTTTCACCTAACATTTCACGGTCTTTTAAAACTAAATTACCAACATCTTCTCCATTATTTCCATCTATTAATATATTACCAGTCTTAATTTTATCAAAACATTCCGAATTTAGTTTACCATTAATAAATTCTGCTATTTCTCCATTTTGTTTTAATATAATATTGTCCTTTGATATACCTAAACTTTCTGCTATTTCTCCATTAGCATAAAGTTTATGATAATCACCTTGGACTGGAAAATAATATTTTGGATTCATTAAATTTATCATTAACATCAAGTCTTCACGTGATGCATGATGCAATAAATGTTCTTTACTAGATAAACTAACAGCATCTGCTCCAAGCATTGCTATTTCATCCATTATAATTGCTGTTCTTTTTTCAATTCCAGGATATGCTGGCTCTGTAATAAATATAGTATCTGTATCTTTAATAGTAATAAACTTATCAAAACCTTTTATTATACGTTCCAAGTTGGCAAATGGTTTTTCTTTAGCATCTGATATTAATACTACTGCATTTTTAGATTCAATATCTTCAAGATTACCAATTTTACTCTTATTTATATCTAAATAACCCATTTCAATTGCTTTGTAAATTGTATTTTGTAATCTTTTACCCATTATTATAATTTGTCTATTAGTCTTACTTACTTCATCAAATATTTCTTGAATTCTATAAAAATGTGCTGGAAACACTGTAGCAATTATTCTATCATCGCTTTTTTTAAGTACTTCTTTTATAAATGATGATACTCTATTATGTGGAGAGGTATGACCTCCTCTATCAGCATATATAGAGTCACTAAGTAAACATAATACTCCTTGTTTTCCAACATATGCCAGTTTACCAATATCAGTTTTATATTTACCCTTAACAGTTGAATCAAAAACAAAATCTCCTGTATAACAAATCGCTCCATCAGCAGTATATAAAACATATAATAATGCATCAGGTATAGAATGTGTTACTGATATTGGGAATATACTTAAATCTTTAAAGTTTATTTTATTATGAGGACTAACCTCAATTAATTTTGCATTTTTTAAAATATTTTTATCTAAATCACTTTTTAATATTTCTAAAGTTAATTTAGTTCCATAAACAGGTATATCTTTTAAAACTTTTAATATATCTGGAACTGCCCCCATATTAGATTCATGTCCATGTGTTAAAAATATACCTACAATATTTTTTTTATTTTTTACTAAATAATCAAAATTTGGAATTATATAATCAATTCCTAAATTAATATCATTATCATATTTTAGTCCGGCATCAAATACAAATATTTTTTTATCTACTTCTACAATATACATATTTTTTCCACTTTCATTTAATCCGCCTAAACTAAATATTTTTATTTTACTCATTTTTTTCTCCTTTCTATAAATTTATTTATAAGCCTTGAAACGTTACTATATTATATCATTAAATCGCTAATTTGTCTAGTGCTATCTTGGCTGCTTGCTGTTCTGCTTCTTTTTTTGAACCTGCCACTCCTACACCATATTTTATACCATCTATTACAACTTCAACAGTAAATACTTTTTTATGTGATGGTCCCTCTTCCTTTACAAGATTATAAGCTACACTTTTCTTTTCAGTTTGTACAGCTTCTTGCAAAGCACTTTTATAATCATTAAAAAATTTAATATTTTTTTCTATATAAGGAACTATAATATTAAGTACTACTCTTCTAGCCACTTCAAAACCCAAATCCAAATATATCGCTGCTGTTAAACTTTCAAATATATCTGATATAATCGCTTTTTTTAAGATATCATCCTTATCTTTTTCACCTTGTCCTACTTTAATATATTTATTTAAACCCATAGCCATTGAATATTCAAACAAAGCATTTTCACATACATATGAAGATCTAACCTTTGTCATTTCACCTTCACTTTCAGTATAATTTTCATATAAATATTCTGCAACTACAAAATCAACTATAGCATCTCCTAAAAACTCTAATCTCTCATAATCATTTTTTGTATGATGTTCATTAGTATATGAAGAATGTGAAAAAGCTCTCTCATATAAACTTATATTTTTTGGCTCTATTCCTAATTTGTTAAAAAGTTCTTTCATTTTTATCACCTACCTAATTTATTATAAAACATTTTTAAAAACTAGTAAAGTTTTGCCTTTAATTTTAGAAAATACTTACATTTACTTGAAAGAATAATAGATTTTTAGTAAAATGATATTGGAGGCATTTATGAAAAATATAATAATTTATATAATAAATGTTTATCAAAAATTACCTATTAATACTCATAAAAATTGTAGATATACACCTACATGTTCTGAGTATATGAAAATAGCGATAAAAAAATTTGGTACTTTCAAAGGTATAAAAATAGGTATTAAAAGAATATTAAGGTGTAATCCTTGGGGTGGGAGCGGATATGATCCTATTCCTAAATAAGAAGGAGATATGTTTTTTATGAAAAAATTTAAGTTTGGCGGTTTAATACTAGCATTATTAATATTATTATGTACAACAGGTTGTAAACAAGATGATATGGAAGATATTGAATTATCTGTTACTAATTATCCTAATGAATATATTGTATCAAAACTTTATGGCAAACATGCTAATATTAAATCTACTTATCCAGATGGTGTTGATATTAATAATTATAATATTACTAAAAAACAAAAAAAGGATTTTAGTGAAAGTGGTTTATTTGTTTACAATGGTTTAATTGATAAAGAAAGAGACTTAGCAGTAGAACTTTTAGATTTAAATAATGATTTAAAAATTATAGACACTGCATATGTATTAGAAGAAGATTATAGTCCTGAAGAATTATGGCTTAACCCTTCATCTTTACTTATGATGGCTAAAAATGTACAAATGGGATTAAATGAATATGTTACCAGTACTTATTTACAAAAAGAAATTAATAAAGCTTATGAAAAATTAAAAGTTAGTTTATCAGAATTAGATGCTGATTACAGAGTTGCAGTTACTGAAACTAAAAACAAAACAATTGTAGTTAATAGTTCAAGTTTAAAATATTTAGAAAAATTTGGATTAGAAGTTATAGTTATAGATGATGAAGCGAGTGACAAAGACCTAGATAGAGTTAATGACTTAATTTCTAATGGTGATATTAGTTATATCTTTAATTTTAAAGGAGATCCATTAAGTTCAAATAGTTCAAAATTTATAGAAAAATATGATAGTTTAAAAGAAAATAAACTTCATAAACTAAATAATCTTACTGATAAAGAAAGAGAAGAAAATAAGGATTATATAAGTATAATG
>JAZUAY010000094.1:0-3168 GCA_045638205.1 Bacilli bacterium | reverse complement strand
TTTTTTTTGGTCAAAATTCCTCTGTTTTTTTAGAAAAATCGCTCGGAGTCGAATCTTGGTCAGTAAAAATGTATTTTGTAATAGTTTTTATTTTTCGGAATACTTGCGTAAATAGAATATATAAATTTTACCATTTTATAAGGGAAAAGACAAGAATATCACTATATTTTGCTTGTCTTTATTTTGTTAGTTCATTAATTAGCCTTTCATCTATTCTAATATCACTAGTTTTAAAATTCGACTCCAGATTTTTTGGTAATACTTTATCAATAAATTCTTCCAATTCAGGAATTGGTTCACATATTATATTTTTCTTATCACCATATATATCTACAGTTATAATTTCAGATGCATGCCCCATAAGTTTACTGATTGCTTTTCCACTAAACCCTTTATCTAAAAGAAGTGTTGGATAGGTCTTTCTTTAATCATGAAATCTAATATTTGGCAAATCATTAATTGCTAATAATTCTTTAAAATAACTAATATGATATCCCTTACTTCTAGGATTCCCATAAGTTGAACAAATTATGTAATTCCAATCTCTAAACTGATTAGTTTTATCATTCATTCTTCTATGTCTATTTTTTTCATATTTTTTTCTTTCTTCTAATATAGCTTCAAAAACTATATCAGGTATTTCCAACTCTCTATAACTTGAACTTGATTTTAAATCTATCTCTTGCTTAGTATATTGTTTTTTCTTTATTTTTTAGATGTAAGTTTTTTCAGTATTTTTTGATTGTTATTATCTTCAAAATAAGTTCTATATAAATCGATATTGCCTTTATCTAGTTTAAACATTGAATATATCATATCTTCACTATAATTAGTGTAACCATAGATTAATATTTTCTTTAAGAAGGATTCCCCATCGATACTAAATTCTTTTATTAATCTATTTATTCTTTCAATATGCGATTTATCAATTATGTTCATTAAATTAAATATATGTAATATTTCTTCATTACTATATTCTTTAGACATCCTATCAAATTTTTCAAAATCACTAATTATCTGATTATCATTAAATTGTATTCCTCTACTCACAATATATTTATTTTTTAAATCACTCCAACTCTTGAGTATTGAAGATCCTTCTTTATATGTATTGATATTTTTACCATCACTATATTTATCTTCTTTAGTATGAAATATATAAGGTGTCATAAAGCCATCGGCACCTGCGTTATATTCAATTGTCTCTATATAGTCTCCTCTTTTTTCAGTAAAACTAAAAGGAATTCCTCGTAATTTTATACCAATATCATATTCTTTTTCACCATCTTTATAATTTAGTTTAGAAGAAAATGATATATTATTACCAAAATCATTATCAATACTAGTAGAAAATAATAAACTTCCAGAAAATATTTTTCCATTGATAAAATTTAAATCAAAATCAAAAATATTTTTCCATCCAGCATATAAACCCATATGTCCAAAAACTCCAATACTATCAGGATCGGTAATTGCTCTTGTAATAGGATAATCAGATCTACTATTTATATTACCATATATGCTATCAGTATTTATAAATATCATATCTTCTTTAAAATCGACTTTTCCAACCTCTATATCTTCCATATAAATATTTAAACTATCACCAATAGAAACATCTTCTCTATCTTCAAGTTTTAAATCAAAGATATCTAAAAAGAGTCTAATACTTGGAATATTATATTTTATATCTAATCTTTTTTGCATTTTACAATCTCTCCTTTTGAAATATTGTTCTCTATTATAGCATACTAACAACAAAAAAACTAGCCTAAGCTAGTTTTAAAACTATATTATTCAATAACTTCTGAAACAACACCAGAACCTACAGTTCTACCACCTTCACGGATTGAGAATTTAGTTCCGTTTTCAACAGCGATTGGAGCTATTAATTCAACAGTAATCTCTACGTTATCTCCAGGCATAACCATTTCAGTTCCTTCAGGAAGTTCAATAACACCTGTAACATCTGTAGTTCTGAAATAGAATTGTGGTCTGTAGTTTGTGAAGAATGGAGTATGACGTCCACCTTCTTCTTTAGTTAGAACGTATACTTGACCTTTAAATTTCTTATGTGGAGTAACTGTTCCTGGTTTAGCAAGAACTTGTCCTCTTTCAACATCTTCTCTTGAGGTACCTCTAAGAAGAACACCAGCGTTATCTCCTGATTCAGCATAGTCTAATTGTTTTCTAAACATTTCAATTCTTGTAACAACAGTTTTTTGAGTGTCTTTAAGTCCAACAATTTCAACTTCATCGTTAAGATTTAATCTACCTCTCTAATATCGATTGGATTTTCATTAATTATTTCTAATTTATGTCAATCCTTCAATACTTGTAATATAACGTCTTTGTCACAATCTTCTGCTGTTACCTGACATAATGCTTCACATGCTTCTGAAAATATGAATTTAAGATTAGTCTTAGATAATGCATGTGTTTGATAAGCTTTTGCTATATAATATGCAACATATTCATTTAAGATATTTTCTGATATATATAACCCCATATATCTATTAAATGGTTCAAATATCTCTTTATACAGCTCATCACTTATGTCACCATTTCCTTTTCTTACCATATTATTACCTCCCAAGATAATTTTATAATATAAATAACAGCCCCTCAATTGTGCAAAATGAAATTTTACAGTTAATAATATAACACCTGTAAATAGCTTGGAGTCGAATCGGAGTCGAATTTTTACACCACTTTTATAAACTCAAAAATAGGTAAAAATCGGTCGGAGTCGAATCTTGGGCAGTAAAATACCCTTGTTTGAGGTATTTTGAGGTATTTTGAAATATTTTAATCAAACTAAAAATTCCTTGTAAAATAAAGGAATTCTCGTAATATTTCAAAATCTAAAAACATGCCTTTCTATAATATGATACAAAGTAACATACATGGTTATTAGGGAATAACTCTTTAAGTTCACTGTATAATTGCCCGGCCAGTGTTTTATTGTGTGCAAGAACTAGTGTAGGCTTATTAATTTGTGCTATAACATTAGCGATTGTGAAGGTTTTTCCAGTTCCTGTTGCACCTAGCAAAACCTGTTCTTTTACGCCATTTTTAAGGCCTTCAACTAATTTTTCAATAGCCCCAGGTTGGTCCCCTGCTGGCTTATATTTTGATACTAAATTAAATCCAGTTTCCATATAGTAA
>JAZUAY010000093.1:0-6575 GCA_045638205.1 Bacilli bacterium | reverse complement strand
ACTTCTTCATAATCTATACTTTCTCCACTAGCTATTTCACTTTCTGTTTCATACTTTTCTAAATAAAGCCTTACTTCATTATCAAATAAAGTTGAATCACCATCTTTTTCAGCTGTTACTTCATATGATATGGCCTGCGATGTTGTCATATTTGTTGATATTGTAAAATCAAAATACTCTCCTTCTCCGTCCATCGCCTCACCTGATGCATCTGACATTGGTACAGCATTTGCTATACTTATTTTATTTGAGCTTTCTGTATAACTCATTGTTATAGCACCTGCTATTATTTTATTTACTTTTGTTCCCGGTTTTGCATAATTAAATGTCGCATATGCTATTCCTAATACCACTACTAAAACTAATATATCTGCTATTATAAACATTATACTTCTTTTAGTTATCTTCTCATTCATCATTAACACACCTCTTTTTATTTTACATAAAACACTTATGATGTTATTATATCACAAAATTACTATTTGTACTACATTTTGTGTATCTTTTTAATATTTTTTATTTTTATTAAAATACAAAGAGGAGGTAACTTTTTATGAGAAAGTTTAAAATACCTGATTTATCAGAGGAAAAAACAGTATTAAAAACCATTAGAATAAAAAAAGGAAATTTAAAAAAAGTTGAAGATTTATCAACTAAAAATAATATATCCATAAATAGAATTATTAATGAAGCAATTGAATTTGCCTTAGAAAATTTAGATGATGAAAATAATGATAACAAATAAAATGTTACCATTATTTTTTTATACCAAAAATAACAAAATTTTTCTCCATTGTACAATTTAAAAAAAAAATTAATGTCAAAGCACTAATTTTCTTCTTCTTCATTATCTTTAAGTGGTCTCATAAGTGGGAACATTACAACATCACGAATATTTTCACTTCCTGTAATCAATTGAACTATTCTATCAATACCCATACCCCAACCAGAAATAGGAGGCATACCATATTCCATAGCTCCAATATAATCATAGTCCATATCCATCGCTTCCTCATCACCTTGTTCTTTTAATTCTGCTTGTTCAATAAGTCTTTGTAATTGTTCCTGAGGATCAACAAGCTCACTATAACCATTAACAATTTCAGCACCATTAACAACTAATTGAAATCTATCACTAATAGCACCATTATCATCATTAGTTCTAGCAAGTGGTGATAAACTAACAGGATGATTAATTAAATAGATTGGTTCTACAACATGAACTCTAGCAACCTTTTTATAAAGATAATCAACTAAATTACCATAACCTAAGTTTTCAATAGGAGTATCACTATCAAGTTCAATTTTTTCTTTCTTAATTTTTTCAAGTAATTTTTCTTTTGTATTATACTCGTCAATATCTATATCTACATATTTTAATATTAAATCTCTAAAACTAATACGAGGCCATTCACCAGAAATATCAATAACCTTATCTCCAACAGTAATAGTTAAAGTTCCAAAAATATTTTTTACAATAGTTTGTAATAAATCTTGAATTAAACTCATATTATCTTCAAAGTTATAATAAGCTTGATATGCTTCAATCATTGTGAAATCTTGTAAATGAGTCATATCCATTCCTTCATTTCTAAAACATCTACCAATTTCATATACTTTTGGAATACCAGCAACAACAGCTCTTTTCATATATGTTTCTGGTGCAATTCTTAAATATACATCCATATCCATAGCATTATGATGAGCTGTAAATGGACGAGCTACTGCCCCACTAGCTTTATTATTTAAAATAGGTGTTTCAATTTCATAATAACCTAAATTATCCAAATAATTACGTAATTCTCTAACAAATTTCATTCTTACTAAAAATCTTTTTCTAGTATCTTCATTCATAATCATATCAACATATCTATGTCTATAACATAATTCTGGATCTGTTAAACCATGAAATTTTTCAGGTAGTGGTTTTAAAGCCTTACCTAAAAATACTAATTCTTCAGCTCTTAAAGTTTTTTCACCTGTTTGTGTAGTAAATATCTCACCTTTAACACCAATAAAATCTCCAACATCAATATCACTTTTAAAGAATTTATAAACCTCTTCTCCTAATAAATCAATTTTTAAAGATACTTGTAAATCACTTTCTATATCTCTAAGTCTAACAAAACTAAGTTTACCCATCTTTCTCATAAAAACTATTCTACCAGCTACTGCTACATTATTAGTACCATCTTCTAACTTACTAGCTTCTAATAGACTATGAGTAACCTCATACCTTTCAGGATAAGGATTACAAAATTCTCTGATTTTTTCTAATTTTTCTCTTCTAACCTTTTCTTGCTCACTTAATTCTCGCATAATTCATCCTCCTTAATTTTAACTTTTAAACTAACAACTTTAGTATTTGCTAATATATCAGGTATTCCTCTACCATCTTTTCTAATCATAATCATAAGTACAGTTATAAGCAAAAATACAAATTGAAATAACTTAACTACACTTGAACCATAAAAATAAATATTTTTGCCACATAAAGTTATAGTCGCTATTAGTATATCTGCTAAAATAGAATTTGTAAATAAATTTCTTAAAATCAAATCATTCATTTCCAAATCACCATCATCACATTTTACTATTTTGATATGCATCATTTTCTTACCTAAAGTCTGTCCATCATTATAAATTTGATAAACAATAAAATATAAAACTAATATAGCAATAGTTATAATATTTGACAAACCTGTAACCTGCATCTGATCATAACTAATATCAACAACCTTAGATAAATAAGTACTAACATCTATTTGATGATTAGCATAACTCGTTGCTATCTGCTTAGCCTCATCATTATATTTTTCTACTGCTTTCGTATCAATTAATGGCATAGTTATAATAGTTGAAATCAAAGAAATTATAATAATATCAAATATATAAGCTACTAATCTTTGTATAAAATAAGCACTTTCTAATTCACTATTTTTCATAATTTTCCTCCAAAAAACTATCTAACACCAATATTATATCATTAACATTAGAAATTTGATAGATTTTATTCTTAAGTTTTGTAGCATTTTTTACTCCTTTAAAATACCAACCAATATGATTACGAATTTCCAAAGCCGCTATTTTTTCAGATTTATGCTTTAACAAATAATCAAGATGTTTTTTACACATATTAACTCTATCTTCTAATGTAACTTTATTATAAGGCTTATTCTCTAAATATAATAAAGAATTTCTAATAAGCCAAGGATTACCCAAAATACCTCTACCTATCATTACAGCATCACATCCAGTCTCATCAAGCATTCTTTTTACATCTTCTGGTGTTTTAATATCACCATTACCAATAACAGGAATTGAAACACTTTGTTTAACTTCTCTAATTATATTCCAATCTGCCTTTCCACTATAACCTTGACTTCTAGTTCTAGGATGCACAGTAATAGCACTAGCACCACACTTTTCAGCTATTTTAGCAACTTCTACTGCATTGATATTATCACTATCCCAACCACTTCTAATTTTTATGGTAACTGGCACTGACACAGCATTTACAACAGCACTTAAAATTTCACCTATTTTTTCAGGATTTTTAAGAAGTGCAGCACCAGCTTGAGCACGTTTAGCAACTTTAGGAACAGGACATCCCATATTAATATCAATAATATCAGGCTTCATCACTTTTTCTATATATTTAGCAGCTTCCACAAAACTATCTTTATCACTTCCAAAAATTTGTTGAGCAATAGGTCTTTCAATCTCCTCCATATAAAGCATATCTATTGTTTTTTTATTTCCAAAAGATATTGCCTTATCACTAACCATTTCAGCATATATAAGACCACAACCCATTTCTTTACAAATCTTTCTATAAGCTGAATTACTAATACCAGCCATAGGAGCCATAACTATTTTATTTTTTATTTCAACATTACCAATTTTCCACATAATAACAAACCCTTTTATTTATAAAAGAAAGATTATTCATCTTTCTTTTCAAGCTTTTCTAACTCATCTATTATTTGAGCTTTATTAAGTTTAGTATAATTTTTAATATTTTTTTCCTTAGCAATTTCTCTTAAAGTAGTTAAACTTAAAGAATTATAATCACTAATATTTTCTTCTGGCATATGTTTATGTTTAACTAAATAATCTATTTGTTCCTTAGTTAAAGTTTCATATTCCAAAAGTGTTTCAGCTATTAAATTAAGTAAATCTCTATTTTCTTTAATAATCTTTTTAGCATTACTATAACAATTATTAATAATTTTTCTCATTTCAGTATCAATTTCTTGAGCTACATTTTCAGAGAAATTTCTACTTTTATTATAGTCACGTCCTAAGAAAGCTGCTCCTTCTTGTTGCTCAAGTTGCATTGGACCTAAATCACTCATACCATATTCACAAACCATAGCACGAACTATTTTAGTAGCTTTAGAAAAATCATTTTCAGCACCCGTTGTAATTTCTTTAAAGACAATTTCTTCTGATACACGTCCACCAAGTAAACCTGTTACCTCTTCTAATAAATCAGTCTTAGTAGAACACAATTTTTCTTCACTAGGAACCATCATATTATATCCACCTGCTTGACCACGAGGGATAATTGTTACTTTTTGAACATCACTTGCATTTGCAAGTTTTAATCCAATAACAGCGTGCCCTGCTTCATGATAAGCAACTAATTTTCTATCTTTTTCACTATATCTACGACTAACTTTAGCAGGTCCCATAAGTACTCTATCAGTAGCCTCATCAACTTCACTCATAGTAATGAAACCTTTATTACGACGAACTGCAAGAAGTGCTGCCTCATTTAGTAAGTTTTCTAAATCTGCTCCACTAAACCCTGGAGTTCTTTTAGCAAGATTTTCTAAAGTTACACCTTCTGCTAATTTTTTATTTTTAGAATGTACTTTAAGAATTTCTTTACGCCCCATGATATCAGGTAAACTAACAGTAACTTGTCTATCAAATCTACCAGGTCTTAAAAGTGCTGGATCCAAAACATCAGGTCTATTAGTAGCAGCAATAATAATGATACCAGAATTTTCACCAAAACCATCCATTTCAGTTAATAATTGGTTAAGTGTTTGTTCTCTTTCATCATGTCCACCACCAAGACCAGTACCTCTTTGTCTACCAACTGCATCAATTTCATCAATAAATATTAGACACGGAGCATTTCTTTTAGCTTGTTGAAACATATCACGAACACGACTAGCACCAATACCTACAAAAAGTTCAACAAAATCAGATCCACTAATAAAATAAAATGGAACATTAGCCTCACCTGCAACAGCACGAGCAAGAAGTGTCTTACCAGTTCCTGGAGGACCCATTAAAAGTACTCCTTTAGGAATTCTAGCACCTAATTTTTGAAATTTCTTAGGATTTTTAAGAAAATCAATTAATTCTCTTACTTCTTCTTTTTCTTCAGTTAAACCAGCAACATCTTTAAAAGTAACTTTATTCTTATCATTAGAAAGTTTAGCTCTACTCTTACCAAACTCCATAGAATTTCTAGCACCACCCATTTGCTTATTTAAGAAGAAATAACCTAAACCTAAAATTAATACTATAGGTAAAACCTCAGATAATATTAAAACTATTGAACTAGATTCAGGATCAGCAACTGTAGTAAATTTAAAATCCTGTTTTTCAGAATAATTAACTAATTTTTTCATAACTTCATCAGAAAGTGGCATTCTAACAAAGAATTTTTCTTTTTTACTATAAGTTTTTAATTTACCAGTAGCTTCATAAGTTTTAGCTCTATCTCTAGGTGTAATCTCAATTTCTTTAACTTTATTTTCACTTAGATAATTAATAAATTCATTATAATTTAAAACATGTACTTCAGTATTTAACATATTAACAAGATATACTATACTAAGCATAACTAAAACTAAGATTAAATAAGGTAACATACCTTTTTTTACAACTTTTTTATTTATTTGTTTATTCACAAAAATTCCTCCTTCATTAACGGTATTTCAATATTATATCACATTTTTCGTTAATTTGCTTATTAAATTTACTTTTTTTTATTCCAGGTATCCAAACTACCCTATCAAGAGAATCAACAACAATAGGATAAACATCTCTTTTTTTAACATCAATCTTCTCATTTATAAAAATATCTTTAATTTTTTTAGTACCACCTTGACCTGCTAAAGATATCTTATCACCTACTTTTCTAGTTCTAACAATTAAAGGTAATACTACATCAAAACTAGATAATCTACAAATATCATTACTATTATCATCTGTATTCTCTATTTTTTTAATAAAATGATTATTAGGAAGTTCCACATAATCACTAAGTTCTATTTCATATTGAACTATAGCATCAGTTTCTACTTCTAAATAAAAATCATTATAACTTTTTCTAGCAATAACACTATTAGGAAGCATAACAGAAACATTACTTTTTTTACTTTTAATAACACTCATTACTAAATCAATATGTTTATCATTAATTAAAATTAAATCATCTTGATAAAATTCTTGCATTAAAAAGTAAATTATTTCTTTTTTAATAAAATCATCAACTTCCATAAATCTATCAATAATAATCTTATTATTTTTAAACACTTTTTTTATTTCTT
>JAZUAY010000092.1:0-10813 GCA_045638205.1 Bacilli bacterium | reverse complement strand
CTTATATTATATAATGATGCGTCTAATATTGATAATGATTTATTAGAAGGTATATTTACTCCTTTTAGAAAAGGTATTAAGGGAGAATTTGGTTTAGCTTTATCTATTGTTAAAAAAACTCTTAATTTAATAGAATATGATATAGTTATTAAAAATCAAAAAAAAGGTGTATCCTTTATAATGACAAAGAACTAATTATAAAAACTAGTTCTTTTGTAATATTTTAAAGCTTTTTAATTTCTTAAAGTATGTTACTTTAGGAAAAAGAAAAGATTTATTATTAAATAACATGTAAAATCTATTTCAGGAATAACAGCAACTGCGACTATTACAGCAACAGATTCAAAAGGACACTCCGCAACATGTACTGTTACAGTTAACAAGCCAGAACCAACAGGAGTAGAAATAGAAGATAATATATTAGAACTAAATCTAATAGCACCAGGTGAGGCAAGTGGAGAAACTACAGAAGGAAGCAGTACAATATTAGAAGCAGGCACAACACCATCTAATGCCAACAGTAATGAAGTAGAATGGACCACAAGTGATACAAGTCAATTAAGTGTAAATAATTCATATTTACTAAAAGGAAATGTTTTGTCTCCAATTATTGGTGGGTTATTTAATGATGCTAATTGCTCTAATTCAGTCGTAGTTAGTGATGGTGTTAGAATAGAGCGAAATTATGGTGCGTCAGGTTGTCCGTCAAGGTTACAATTTGTTAATGGTATAGATTTTTCAAATTTTAATAATGATTATTCTAGATTAGTAATAAAGGGATATTGGGGTGGTTCTCCAAATTCACATACCCGATGTTTATTTAAACTATTGTAGTGACAACTATACTTGTCCATCTTCTACTATTAGTGACATATATTACTCTAATTCAATAATTTATGGTCCTTTACCATCTTCTGGAGTAAAATATTTATATGTTGGATTATCATATACTCCTTCTAGTCCTGGAACTGTAGTAACTTTTACGATAACTGATATTTATTTTGAATAAATATTTAATTTAGTAAATAATAGAGTGAATGATGTAATTAATTATAAAAAAGAATTATTGTAATTATGTAAATAATTGTAAAATTTACAATTATTTACAAAAAAACTATTTCCTTTACATTCTGAGTATGTTATGTTATTGATAAGATTTAGTATGTAAGGGGTGATTTCTTATGAAAAAGTGTTTTGTATTTTTCTTAATTATGCTTATGATTGTTCCAGTTAGTGTCTCTGCTAAAACTCTTGCAGAGTTTCAAGCTGAGGTTGATAAATATACTAATGAGTTGAAAACTAAGAAGAATGCAGTTGCTAAAAATGATAGTGAAGTAGCTGAAATAAAGAAAAAAATAGAAGTATTGCAATCTGAAATTAGTAAACTTAAAGGTGAAGTTAATAGCTTACAGGCTGAAGTTGATAAAAGTAATGAAGAAGTTAAAAATAAAACTGAAGAAAGTAAAAAATTAATGGAATATTATCAGCTTGCAGATTCTTCTAATGCGTATTTAGAATATGCTTTTGGGGCGGATTCTATCACAGATATGGTTTATCGTGTTTCAATTGTTGAACAATTAACTGATTATAATGATAAATTGATGAGTGATCTTAAGGAAATAGTTGCGGAAAATGAAAAACAAAAAAAATCTTTAGAAAAAAAACAAAGTGAAATAAAAGTAAAAGAAGTTAGTTTAAATGAAGAAAAAGAAAAAATAGAAGAAGATACTAAATCAATAGAAGAGACGATGCCAGGAGTTGAGCAACAAATTAAAGAGGCACAGGCTAATGTTGAGTATTATAAAAAATTAGGTTGTGGAAAAAATGAAGATATTTCTAAATGTCAGTTTAGAGTAGAACAGAGTAAACAAAAGGTTCAGGAAGTAGCGGTTGTTCCTAGAAATTCTAATAATAACAATAATAATTCTAATAGCAATTCTAATAATAATTCAGGTAATAGTTCTGGTGGTAGTTCTAATAACAATTCATCAGGTGGAAATAGTAATGCTAGTGAGTCATCAACTGGTTTTTATAGACCAATAGAATATGGTTATATTACGCAAGGATATGGTGGTACTGGAGGTCACATGGGTGTTGATATTGGTTCTAGTAATAAATCAATTCCAATTTATGCTATTGCTAATGGTGTAGTGTTCTTTAAAGGATATGATACTTATGGAGCCTTAGTTGTTAAAATTAGACATAATGTTGGAGGAAGATATATTTATTCAACTTATGCTCATATGTCTATATTTGGTAATATTTCAGTTGGTCAGGCAGTTAATCCTAATACTTGGATTGGTAATATGGGTTCAACTGGATGGTCAACAGGGCCACATCTACATTTAGAAATTACTAGCTGTGACTGGAATAGAGGTGGTGGTTGTACTTGGAGTCAATATCAAAGAAGTACTATATCACCATATAGTTATATAAGTCTACCTAGTAGATGGTCAAATAGATAGATAGTATTGTTATAATAAATATATATTAATCAGCTTCTCATGTGTTAATATAACAAATTTTAGACGATAGCGTGTAATTACTTGGGAAAAGAAGTGGTTATGCATGATGCGGGATACAATTCTAAGAAAGGATTGTATCCTTTTTTTGATATTAAGGAGGCATTGTTATGAAAAATGAAATATCAGAAATTAATTTTAAAAATGTAGTAGTAAATATTAAGAAAGAAATTAAGACAACACTAAAACTGTGCAACAAGCTGTTGCACAAGTTCCATGGGGACATATTGTTTTATTAATAGAAAAAATTAAAGATAAAGAAATAAGAGAAATATATATTAAAGCATCTATAGAAAATAGCTGGAGTAGAAGAGTGTTACAAATGCAGATTGAAACAAAGTATCATGAAAGAATTGGTAATGAAATTAATAATTTTGAAGAGTTAACTATACCATTTGATAGTGATTTAGTGAATAAAACATTAAAGGATCCATATATTTTTGATTTTATTTCATTAAATAATAATTATAAAGAACAAGAATTAGAAAAGAGTACGATACAAAGAATAAAAGATGTAATTTTAGAACTTGGAACAGGTTTTAGTTTTGTTGGGAATCAATATAAATTAACAGTAGGTGATAAAGATTATCTTATTGATTTGTTATTTTATCATTTGAAATTAAAGTGTTATATTGTTATAGAATTAAAAAAATTGAAAAGTGCCACAGTCTGTGGACTTTTTGCTTATTAATTTCTTTAAAATAATAGATTAATTAAATATTTTATTGTATAATAGTTTTGTTGGAGGGATTTTTGTATGATAAAAAAACCAAAAGGATGTAATGATATAATTGATAAAGAAGCAAAAATATATAAATATATAGAAGAAATAGTTGATGGTGTTATGGAAAAGTATAATTATAATTATATTAGAACACCTATTTTTGAGTCTTCAGAACTTTTTCATAGAGGTATTGGAGAGGCATCCGATATTGTTACTAAAGAAACATATGACTTTAAAGATAGAGGAGATAGAAATTTAACTTTAAGACCTGAAGGTACTGCTGGTATTGTTAGATGTTTTATTGAAAATAAAATGTATGGTGATAATTTACCTAAAAAGTTTTATTACAATGAGACAATGTATCGTTATGAAAGACCTCAAGCAGGAAGAGAGAGAGAACTTACTCAATTTGGTATGGAAGTTTTGGGTAGTGATGATGTCTTAAGTGATGTTGAAGTTATTTCACTTGCTGTTAATATTTATAAAATGTTAGGACTTAAAAATATTGTTGTGGAAATTAATTCTTTAGGTGATAAAGATTCTCGTGATAATTATAGAAAAGCTCTTGTTGATTATTTTAAACCTCATAAAGATAGGTTGTGTGATGATTGTAAAAATAGACTTGATAAAAATCCTTTAAGAATACTTGATTGTAAAGTTGATGGAGATAGTGAATTATTTAAAAAAGCTCCTAGTATTCTTGATTATTTAAATGATGAATCTAAAGAAAGATTTGATAAAGTTAAAGAGTATTTAGATATAATTGGTGTAAAGTATAAAGTTAATCCTAATATTGTTAGAGGTCTTGATTATTATAATCATACTGTTTTTGAAATAAAGGTAGAAAGTGATAATGAAACTAATGCATCAGTTTTAGGTGGTGGTGGTAGATATAATAATTTAGTTGAACAGTTAGGTGGACCATCAACTCCTTGTGTTGGTTTTGCATCAGGTATATCAAGAGTAGTTTTAGCACTTAAAGAAAATGAAGTTGAATTACCAATTGATGAAAAGATTGATGTTTTTATGATGTATGTTAATGAAGAAGAAAAAAAATATGCTCTTTATTTAGCACAAGAGTTAAGAATGGCTGGTTTTAAAGTTGATACTGAATATACTGGTAGAGGCTTAAAAGCTCAGTTTAGACAAGCTGATAGGCTAAAAAGTAAATTTGTTATCGTTTTAAATAGTGATGATTTAAATGAAGGAAATATAAAAATTAAAAATAATGAAACAAAAGAAGAAGAGGTAATTTCTTTAGAATATTTAATATATTATTTAGATGAGAAATTAATTGATTTAGATACTTGTGATTGTTCTCATGGTGATGAATGTACTTGTGGTGATGAGTGTCACTGTGGTGATGAATGTACATGTGGTGACAATTGCAATTGTAGAGGTGATAAACATGAATAAAATTTATGTTAAAGATTTAAAAAATTATTATGGTAAGACTGTTGAATTTAGTGGATTTGTTGATAATATTAGAGATTTACAATGGGTTCAATTTGTAATACTTAGAGATTCTACTGGTAAGGTACAAGTTACTATTGAAAAAAGTGAAGAAAAAAATAAAGAAATGGTAGAGTTAATTTCTAATTTGCCACTTGAATCTACTGTTAAAATCACTGGTACTTTGATGGAAAGTCCTAAAGTAAAACTTAATGGAATGGAAATTATTCCTGAAACAATAGAAGTTACTAGTACTAGTGCATTAGAACTTCCATTTAATTATAAAAATTTGGATGGAGTTAATTTAGATACTAGACTTGATTATCGTTTTATAGATCTTAGAAGTGATAAAAATATTTTGATGTTTCAAGTTCAAAGTGCTTTAGTTAAATATATGAGAGAGTTTCTTTATGAAAATGATTTTACTGAGATTCATACACCTAAATTAATTGGTGCTGCATCAGAGTCTGGTAGTGAAGTCTTTGAAGTTAAATACTTTGATGATAAAGCATATCTTGCTCAATCACCTCAATTTTATAAACAAATGGCCATGGCTTCAGGTTTTTCTAAAATATTTGAAGTAGGGCCAACATTTAGAGCAGAAAATTCTAATACTTCAAGACATGCTACAGAATTTACTGGTTTAGATGTTGAATTTTCTTATATTGATAGTTTTAAAGATATTATGGATTTGGAAAGTGAAATGCTTAAATATGCATTTAATAAATTATATGATAACTATAATGATAAAGTAAAAGATGTTTTTAGTATTGAACTTCCTAAAATAGATGTAGAAATTCCTGTTTTAAAATTAAATGATGTTTATTTAAAATTAAAAGAAAAGTATGGTTATGATACAGATGATGTTAATGATTTAACAACTGACGCTGAAAGACTTGTTTGTAAACTTGCTAAAGAAGAATATAATAGTGAATTTGTTTTTGTAACAGACTATCCAGACGAAAAAAGACCTTTTTATCATATGAGAGATGAAAATGGTGTTTTACAAGGATATGATTTATTATATAGAGGAGTTGAGCTTACAACAGGTGCACAAAGAGAACATCGTTATGAAGAAATTGTTAAAAATGCTAGTTTAAAAGGTTTAGGTGAGGATGTTCAGTTTTATTTAGAATTCTTTAAATATGGTTGTCCACCTCATGGAGGTTTTGCTATTGGTATTGATAGACTTACTATGTTACTTTTAGGTGTTCCTAGTGTTAAAGAAACAGAGTTTATTTTTAGAGGACCTAATAGAATTAGACCTTAGTTCTTTTAATAATATTTTATTAATATTATTAAATAAAGGTAGGTAAATATTTATGTTTTATAATTTATGTTTTGTATTTATGATTTTTATTTTTGCATCATTTTTGGGATATTTATGTGAAATAATATTTTGTTCTTTAGGTAATAAAAAGGTTATTTTAAATCGTGGTTTTTTGTTGGGACCTTACATACCTATTTATGGAATTGGTTTTCTAATTATGGTTTATATGTTATCGCCTTATAAAAATGATGTTTTTGCTTTCTTTTGGTTAACAGTTGTTTTGTGTAGTTTTATTGAATATGTTACAAGTTATCTAATGGAAAAAATTTTCACTGTTAGATGGTGGGATTATTCAAAACAACCTTTTAATTATAATGGTAGAGTATGTCTTAAAAATTCTATGTTATTTGGTTTTGGTGGATTAGTTATTATTTATGGTATTTATCCATTTATAAATAATATTCTTTTACTTTTGCCATCATCTGTTTTAGAAATTATTGCAGTAATTTTGTTTATAGTGTTTATGGTTGATTTAGGATTTACCACTTCAGCACTTTTAAATGTTAGAACTAATTTAAGTAAATTTGCTGGTCGTGATGTTACTAAGAAAGCAAGGAGCGAAGTGTTAAAAGCAATTGAAAAACATGACTTCTCATTTAGTAGACTTATTAATGCTTTCCCACATGTTGAAAATGTTAATATAAAAGAGTTTACAGCTTTTAAAAATTATGTTTTGAAGTATGATAGAAAAAGAGAAAAAATTAAGATTAAACAAAGAAAAAGAGATAAAAGAAGAAAAATAAGACAAAAAAAATAAGTTCTTGGTGGGCAAGAACTTATTTTTTATAGTTGCATCTACCTTTATTAAGAGAAAGGAGTGTGAAATATAAATATAAAATTAAAAGATAAGAGGTTTAAATAATGAAATACCTAAATGATGATTTACATAGTTATTGTTTGATGCAACTAATTTTTTGCGAAACTTTTTCTTGTTTCGCGTTTATAATATTAACATAGTTAAATATAGAAGTCTATATGAAAAGTGAAATCGGCATTTTTCCTAGGGAAAAGTGCCAATTTCATTATTTTCTTGATAATTATTTTTTTAATTTTTAATATGTGTTATACTATGTTATCTATATATTTAATAGCACTATATTTACTATCATACATATCAATAGTATAATATAGATTAGATAGATTGATTTATTAGTTATTATTAACAAATGATAAAAATAAATAAATTGTAGAGGATGTGGTTTTTTTGAAATATACTGTTATTGGTGCAGGAGCATCTGGTATGGTTTGTGCAATTAATCTTGCAAGATGTGGACATGAAGTTTTATTACTTGAAAAAAATAGTACATGTGGTAAAAAAATATTAGCTACTGGTAATGGACATTGTAATTATTATAATAGTGATCAAAATTTATGTCATTATCATAGTAGTAATAAACAAATAATAAAAAATATTATTAATGATAAAACTAATAGGTTAGTACTTGATTTTTTTGATAGTATTGGTATTGTTCCTAGAATTAAAAATGGTTATTATTATCCTTATTCTAATGCTGCTGTTAGTATTCAAAATAGTTTATATTTAGAGTGTATTAAGTGTGGTGTTCATATTATTAATGATATTTATATTAATAATATTATTAAAGATAACGATGGATTTATTGTTGAAAGTATGGATAGAACTTTTACTAGTGATAGAGTAGTTATTGCAACTGGGTCTTCAGCTTCCATAAAAGATGAAGTGAATACTTATGAACTTTTAGAAAATTTAGGACATAATATTAACCCAATACTTCCTGCTTTATCTAGAATTAATTTGGATGAAGATTATATGAAAGATTGGTCTGGTATTAGATGTGATGCTTCTATTAAACTTCTTGTAAATTCAGAATTAGTACGTGAAGAAGTTGGGGAAGTTTTATATACTAATAATGGTATAAGTGGTATTCCAACGATGCAATTATCAACATATGTTGCAAAGGCACTTAATAATAGTGATCAAGTAGAAATCATTATTAATAATATGTATAAGTTTTGTGAGAATAGAAATGATTTTATAAAATTTATGGATGATAGAAATAAACTTTTAAAAAATAGAAATATATCAGAATTAATGGATTCTATTATCAATTATAAACTTGTTAATGTTTTAATTAAAAGAGCAGGTCTTAAAAATAGTTATAAATGGGAGAAATTAGATGATAGAAGTAAAAGTATTTTAGCAAGAGAAGTAGTTAGTATGAGACTTAATGTTATTTCAACAGATTCAATTAATAAAAGTCAAACTATTAGTGGTGGTGTTCCTTTAACAGAAATTAATCCTAAAACAATGGAAAGTTTAAAAGTTAAAGGGTTATATATAACTGGAGAAGCGATAGATTTATATGGTGACTGTGGTGGTTATAATTTAACTATAGCTTGGACTACTGGATTATTAGTAGGAGGACTTAATGATTAGAGTTAATAATATAAAGGTTAGTATAATAAAAAATAATGATACTGATATAATAAAAAAAGTTTCTAAAAATATAGGGTGTAGAGAAAATGATATTAAGTCTTTTAAAATATTAAAAAAATCAATTGATGCTAGAGATAAAAATAATGTATTATTTGTTTATGATTTATTAGTAGATGGTAATATAAAAGGTGAAAAATATATAGAAAAAAAATATAAGTTTAAAATAACTGGTAAAAATATTATAGATAGAGTAGTAGTAGTTGGTAGTGGTCCAGCAGGGCTATTTTGTTCCTATTTTCTAGCTAAAGCTGGTTATAAACCATTAATTATAGAGCGTGGTAAAAAAGTAGAAGATAGAGTTAAAGATGTATGTGAATTTTGGAATGGAAATAAACTTAATACTAATAGTAATGTACAGTTTGGTGAGGGTGGTGCTGGAACTTTTTCTGATGGAAAGCTTAATACTACTATAAAAGATAAGGAAGGAAGAATAAAAGAAGTTTTAAAAATATTTGTTGAAAATGGTGCACCAGAAGAAATATCATATATCAATAAACCTCACATAGGTACTAATAAATTAGTTAGTGTTGTTAAAAATATTCGTGAAAAAATTATTAGTATGGGTGGAGAGTTTATGTTTAATGCAACTCTTACTGATATTAATATAAAAGATAATAAAATATCTTCTATTATTATTAATAATAGTGAAGTTATTGATTGTAATTGTTTGGTACTTGCTATAGGGCATAGTGCTAGAGATACTTTTAGAATGCTTGATAGTAAAAATATTTATATGGAACCTAAAGGTTTTGCAGTGGGTGTAAGAATTAGTCATCCAAGAAGTATGATTGATGTGAATCAATATGGAAAATTTAGTAAATATTTAGGGGCAGCAGACTATAAACTTACTTATAATACTAAAGATAAGCGTGGTGTTTATAGCTTTTGTATGTGTCCAGGTGGGTATATTGTTAATGCTAGTAGTGAAAATAAAAAACTTGCTATTAATGGTATGAGTGATTATGAAAGAAATAGTAAAAATAGCAATTCTGCTATTGTTGTAAGTGTTAATAAAAATGATTTTGGTAGTAATCTTTTTGATGGAATGAATTTTCAAGAAAGATTAGAAGAAAAAGCTTATGAAGTTGGTAAAGGTCTAATACCTGTACAAAGATATATTGATTTTAAAAATAATGTTAGATCTATTGGAATAGAATCTAAAAACATTTTTAAAGGTGAATATAATTTAAGTAATGTAAGAGATATATTTCCTTCATTTATCAATGATAGTTTAGTGGAAGGAATTGAATATTTTGCTACTAAAATAGATAATTTTAATATGGGTGATGCTATTATTGCAGGGGTAGAGTCTAGAACATCATCTCCAATTAGAATTAAACGTGATATAGATGGTGTATCGTCAATTTTAGGAATATATCCTTGTGGGGAAGGTGCTGGTTATGCAGGTGGAATTATGTCTGCTGCAGTTGATGGTATTAAAACTTTTGAAAATATTATTAAATACTATAAAATAGGTCAATGATAATTTATTAAAATACTATTTTTACATACATTATATTAGGGTTAATTATTTGTTAAACATTTATCCTTCTAACTTTAAGGGACTTTTGTCTCTTTTTTCTTTTGTGGCAATAAAAAAGAATCCTAAAGTATGCTACTTTAAGAAATTCCCTCTATAATGTAGATTTTATCACATTTTTTTCTAAATTGAAATAGCTTTTTACAATAAATATTTTTGGTCAAATTCATTTTACACATTATATTGCAATAAATCTCTTTATTTTCCTAAAGTAGCATACTTTGAGAAAAAAAGAGAGGGTGTATTATATGATAAAAATAAATAAAAAAGAGACCATAATGTCAGGTGTAGCACTATTATTTATTGTATTGGTTGTAGTAGGAATAACCTATGCCGCTTTTAGTTACACTGGACTAGGTACAAAATCAAATAAAGTAACAACATCAACAATAACAATGAATTATAATGAAGCCACTAATGGAATAACTCTAACAGATGCATTCCCAATAAGTGATAATGATGGGAAGCAACTTACTGGAGAGGGAAGAACATTTAGTTTTACTGTAACAGTAACAACAGGAAATAATACAGCAGTAGGTTATGAAGTAAGTGCAGTAAAAGATCCAACCTCAACACTTCAAAATAATGATGTAAGAATATATTTAGAAAAAAGTACCTCAGGAGCAGAGGGAACATATTCTTCTGTATTAGAACCTACTGGATTTAGTGGGGTTAATGCAACAACAGAGATAGGCACTCCTGCAGGGGAGATGTTACTACATAGTGATAGTACAACAAGTACCAGAACAGATTATTATATCTTAAGGAT
>JAZUAY010000091.1:0-1630 GCA_045638205.1 Bacilli bacterium | reverse complement strand
TCCGACTTTAATTTAGTAATATTTTTATGTTTTCTTTTATAATGATATAAAACTATTGTTTTTAATTGAATATCTAAATTATTAGAAATATATTTACTAACAGTTTGATTAGTAGATAAATGTTGTCCAACTCTAACTTTTAATTTATTAGTAGTTTGACCAATGTAGATAATTTTTTTATCTTCGTTTACTAATCCATAAACTAGATAAGATAGTTCACCATCTTTACTATCAATGAACATTAAATAATACACCTCCTTTGGTTCTTCTTAATAATATCAAATTATTTTAAATAAGTCAACTACTAATTTTAATTTTTACGATAATTTTATCAAAAGACCATTAAAAAAGGTATTTTTTGCCAAATGTAAAGCAATTTACTTAACAAAAAAAATAAGAAAGTGCCAATTTTACAGTTGACATGTCAATTTACACCCAACACTTTCGGGAGTTTACGCTTTCTAGTGTCAACTTGACATTTAGTTTACAAAAAACCTGGTGTCAATTTACATGTAAAGTGTCAAGCCCCCTACGATCGCTTGCCCCACGATGAAATTTAGGAGACATTGCCGCACAAGATTTGTCTCCTAATACTGTCAAGTTTTGGGAATAAAATATTTTAAAAAAATTTTCACGAAATCGCTTGACAAAATCCAGAAGGTATGGTATAATAAAAATAGCGGGGTGAAGGCGGACGTAAGGGAGCCGAGGGGTTACAACTCTGCCAGGCGTGTCATAAAATTTAGGAGACACAACTCCTCCAGGTGTGTCATTTTTTAGGAGACAACAACGCCGCCTGGCGTATCGCCGCACAAACAAAAAACGAACACCTCTTGTTCGCGCGTACAGGTGTTCGCTTTAATTCGATTTCTTAGGTCGGAGAAAGTCGAGAAATACCAGGTCTACCTATTCCCTTAGGTATCCTATACTATTGTATAGTGGCGAGTTGAACGCCCAGCAACGATTTTATAAGTTGCGACCTCTTGCAAGATAAATTATTTAGAAGGAGGTATATATAACAATTTATCTTGCAAGAAATAGCAACTAGGCTATTTCTTATATTGCTTTGAAGTAAGTTTTCTTTTTATCAACTATTCTTTCAATTTTATTTTCTTTATATAGTTGAGTAAATAGGGCTGAAAGTTTTTGATTTGAATAGTCTTTCATTTCTTCAAAAGCATTTTGAAAGTCTGTTATAGTATATTGTAGGCTAGTTGATTTTAATAAGTTTACTATAACTACTTTTATGTTTTCATTTTCAACTTGAGTTTTTGATTTAGCACTTGAACTTGCTTTCTTATTTAATAGGTTAATTTCGTTGTCAATGAACTCCATAAGCATTTCGTTATCTTGGATGTATTCCTTAATCATAGCGAATTTTTCTTTCTTAGTTAATTTTTTGTTTTCCATATTTATCAATTCCTTTCTTGTAGGGGCTACCTACTTGTAAGTGTTTCTCTCACTTACATATTAATTATAACATAAATAAGATTTCTTGTCAATACTTTTATTTACTTTTTTTAATTTTTTTTATTATTTCTTTTTGACTTCTTTTCTTATTTACATATTAATTATAACATTTTTATTTTATTTTGTCAATAGAAATTGTTAAAATTATTTAACAATTTCT
>JAZUAY010000090.1:0-4583 GCA_045638205.1 Bacilli bacterium | reverse complement strand
AAATAGTGGAAAAAATAAAAAAAAATAATTAAAAACTTGAAAAATTAATAAAAAAATGATATATTAGTATCGCTTGTTATTACTATGGTTAAAAAATTAATCATGGCGAAGAATCAAAATCTTGCAAAAGAAAAGGAGTGAAATAAATGAAAGTAGGAATTCATCCAGAGTTTAAAGAATGTACAGTAAAATGTGCATGTGGAGAAACATTTAAAACAAGAAGTACCAAAGATGAAATTATTGTTGAAGTTTGTTCTAAATGTCATCCATTTTATACAGGACAACAAAGTAGAATTTCACGTGCTGGACGTGTTGATAAGTTTAATAAGAAATATGGATTTGATAAGAAAGCTGCCTAAGTGCAGTTTTTTTCTTTTAAAAAGGTAATTTTTTTGATATACTAAAAATGAAAGAAGGGATAAAGATGAAAATAGGAATAGCTAGCGATCATCGTGGTTTTAAATTAAAAGAAGAATTAAAGAAAAAATTAACAGAATATGAGTTTTTAGATTACGGAACAGATAGTATTGAAAGTGTTGATTATCCAGATTATGCATTTAAACTAGGTGAAGCAGTTGCTGCTAAAGATGTAGATTATGGAGTAGCTATATGTGGAAGTGGTATAGGAATTTCCATTGCATGTAACAAAGTAAAAAAGGTTCGTTGTGCCAAAATAAGTAATGTTGATGAATGTAGATATACAAGACTTGATAATGATGCTAATATTGTTGCTTTTTCAGCAAAAACCTCTATTGAAGATGGAGTTAAATATATAAAAACATTTGTAGAAACCGCATTTTCTAATGAAGAAAGACATATTAGAAGAATAGAAAAGATAAATAATTATGAGGTAAATAATGAGTGTTAAAGCATATATTTATATAATTGTAGCCTTAATAGTCATATGGGCATTAGATAGTATAAATATAAATGCAATGTTTAAGAAAAATAAAATATTACAATCAAGAATTATTTATTTAATCATAGCTTTTTCATTAGTATATTTATTTACAAATTTTATATGGGATTTCTTTTTATCAACAAAAATTTAATAAAATATGTATAATTTTTCATTTTTAGTAAAAACTCATTAATGAGGTGGAAAAATGAAAAAGAAAATGAAATTAAAATCCTATGTCTTACCAACAATGTATGTAATCCTTTTTATAGCAACATTTTATGTAACATTAATGGTATCAAATTCTCTTGCAAAAAAATTATCAACAACAACAGATGATAAAAATAAAGTACCAGTAAAAGAAGTAATAACAGATAAACCTGTTTTAAATGAAACAGATAATAAAATGGGTAAACCTTATACAAATGAATCTGTTAAAATTGGTAAATATTATTATGATTATAAAGCAGATAGTAACAAACAACAAAATTCAATTACATATCATGATAACACATATATGCAAAATTCAGGAGTTGACTACATACTAGAAGAGAGTTTTGATGTAGTAAGTGTATTAGATGGAACAGTTACAAATGTAAAAACAGATGATTTGTTAGGTAAAGTGGTTGAAATTAAACATGATAATAACTATGTATCAATTTATCAAAGTTTAAGTAATGTTTCAGTAAAAAAAGGAGACACAGTAAAAAAAGGACAAGTTATAGGAAAAAGTGGAACTAATGAATTAGATAAGGATATGGGTAATCACTTACATTTTGAACTATATGTAAATGGTGGTTCACAAGATCCAACACTATATATTGATAAAGAACTAGCAACAAACAAAAACAATGATAAAAATAATAATACTAGTTCAGAAACAACTAATGAAAATAATAGGTAAATAGAAGATAATAATCTTCTTTTTTCATAAAAAGTATAAAAAAGTAATAAAATTAAATATAAAACGCAAAAAAAGTTAAAAAAAATAAAAAAATAATATCAAAATTGGTAATTTTATGGTAGAATAATATACGTTGTGAGAGGATGTTGATAACATGTTAGCAAAAGATATCGGAATAGACTTAGGTACAGCAAATGTATTAATATATGTTAAAGGCGAAGGTATTGTTTTAAATGAACCTTCAGTAGTAGCTATTGATACAGACAATAAGAAAATAATAGCAGTAGGTAGTGAAGCTAATGAGATGTTTGGACGTACACCAGAAAGAGTTAAAGCTATAAGACCAATGAAAGATGGAGTTATTGCTGATTTTGAAGTAACAGAAATAATGTTAAATACATTTATAAGAAAAATAAAAGCAAGAAGTTTATTTGCAAGACCAAGAATACTTATATGTTGCCCTTCAAATATAACACCAGTAGAACAAAATGCTATCAAGGAAGCTGCCGAAAGAACAGGAGCTAGAAAAGTATATTTAGAAGAAGAACCAAAAGTAGCAGCCATAGGAGCTGGAATGGATATATCAAAACCTAACGCTAATATGGTAATAGATATTGGTGGAGGAACAACAGATATAGCAATTCTTTCAATGAATGATATAGTTACATCCACATCAGTTCGTATAGCAGGAAATTTATTTGATCAAGACATAATAAAATATATCAAAGATAAATATAAGTTATTAGTAGGAGAAAGAACAGCAGAAGATATCAAAATAAATTTTGCCAATGTATATAAGCCAGATAAAGAACAAAAATTAGAGGTAAGAGGAAGAAATCTTTTAACAGGACTTCCTCATACCATAACTTTAAATCAAGAAGAGACCAAAAAAGCTTTAGAAGACAGTATTAATAAGATAATAAAATCAGCAACCAATGTATTAGAGCAAACTCCACCAGAATTATCAGCGGATATAGTTGATAGAGGTATTGTTTTAACAGGAGGAGGAGCATTATTAACAGGATTAACAGACCTTTTAACAGAAGAATTAGATGTACCTGTATTAATAGCAGATTCACCTCTAACATGTGTTGCTGAAGGAACTGGAGTACTTTTAAATAATAATATTAAACTTTTAGAAGAAGATAATAGACTATTTACTTAATTAGTGAATAGTTTTTCTTAACTTTTTTTAAAAAATATAGTATAATCAAGTTACAAGGAGATTTTAATATGAAACAAGAAATAATTACCAGTCTTGAAATAGTTATAACCACATTTATATGTTCTTTATTAATAATGCCAATTATGAAAAAGACTGCTACACATGTTGGCGCTATTGATATGCCTAGAAAAGATAAGAAGAATAGACATATTCATAAAAAAGCTACGCCAAAATTTGGAGGAGTAGGAATCTTTTTAAGTTTTCTAATAGGCTACATGATATTTGGTACACAAAGTATTGCAATGAATTCAATTTTAATAGGAAGTATAATCATGATACTTACAAGTATTACTGATGATATAAAACCAATAAAAGCATGGCAAAAATTAATAGGACATTTAGTAGCAGCCAGTGTTATAGTTTTTTATGGAAAAATAATATTAAATAATGTCACTGCCTTTGGTTTTTATTTAGAGTTTGGCTTATGGGCTTATCCATTAACAATCCTTTTTATAGTCGCTTGTTCAAATATTATAAACTTAATAGATGGTTTAGATGGATTAAGTGGTGGAATATGTTCAATATTTTATTTGACGATAGGAATAATTGGATTATATCAAGGAAGAAGTGGCAGTTTAGTAATGATTTTAACATTTGTAATGTTAGGATCAACATTAGGGTTTTTAGTATATAACTCATATCCAGCCACAATATTTGCAGGTGATGCGGCAACGTTTATGGGATTTATTATAGCAATAATATCAATGCTAGAATTTAAAGGACCAGCCTTAACATCATTTTTTGTCCCAGTATTAATATTAGCAATACCAATATTAGATACTTTCTTTGCAATAATCAGGAGAATGTTAAAAGGAAAACCAATTTTTTCAGCCGATAAAGAACACTTACATCACCAATTATTAGGAATGAAGTTTTCACAAAGAACAACGGTATTTATAATTTATATAATAGATGTAATATTTTCTGTAGGAACAATTCTATATACTTTAGGAAATTCTGATATAAGCAAAATAATATATATAGTATTATTTATATTAATATCATGGTTTGTATTTCATACATCAATAATAACAGACAAAAAACCAAAAATAATCAATAAAATAAGAGAAAAAATTTAAAAAATTACTCAAATTATGTAAAATAGCAACCTAAAAAGTTGCTTTTTTGTTAACCTTTAACCCTAAATAATATTTTTATGATATATTATATAATATAAGATTCAAGTAATATTTAAGATGGGAGTGTTAATTATGATAGATTTTTTTGTATGTGATGATAATAAAAAATTTACAAAGATAATTAAACAAAAAATTCAAAATTATACAAATAAAAAAGAAATAGAATGCAGAATCCATGTATTTTATGAATACGATAAAGATTTTTATCAAAAGATTGAAACTAACAATTCTAATAAGGTATATTTTTTAGATATTGAAACAGAAAAAGCCTCAGGTTTAGATGCTGCTAGAATAATAAGAGAAAAATATGAAGATTGGGAAAGCATAATATTAATAGTAACAGAACGAGAAGAATTTAGATATGAAGCATTAGATGACAGATTATATTTATTTGATTTTATAAATAAACTAAATAAT
>JAZUAY010000089.1:0-14078 GCA_045638205.1 Bacilli bacterium | reverse complement strand
TCTTTTTTTATTTTATGATTCATATCTTTTAATTCTTCAAAATCTCTTTGTGTAAATCCAAAACTTGACGTATAAAATGATTTATCTACTTCCATATTATTAAAATCTAAAAGTTCTAAATATTTTTTTAAATAGTTTTTATATTTTTCTAAAACATCATCACTTAAAAAATGATAAAATTCACTATAATCTATTACACCATCTGGCCAAACACTTCTACTTGCACATAATCCACAACTTCTTGATACTCTTAAATGATAACTACTAACAGATTCAGTTTCATTATAATGACAATGATATAAATTTGTAACAAATGGATTTTCCTCTTTATAATATCTATAAATAACTTCTTTTTTTTGATCAAATATTGTATAAGAAGAATTAGAAGGATAAATATATTTTTCATTTATTATAACTTTTCTTTTCGCATCTAATTTTTTCTTAGCAATTTTATAACTAGTAGTTAATAATTTATTTAAATTAGATTCATCAAAATAATCACACCCTAATTCCCTACTCATTTTATCAAAAAACATAATCAATTCTTTTTCATTATAACTAACATTATAAACATTAATTGCATCACCATCTAAGACAAATATTTTTTTATTTTTCATATTTCAAACCTCCTATTTAGCTTCATATAAATTATCACCAATACCCATTTCTACTTTTAAAGGTACTGATAACTTATAAGTATTTTCCATAATATCTTTTACTATTTTTTTAACAATTTCTAACTCATCTTTATAAACATTAAAAATAAGTTCATCGTGTACTTGTATAATCATTTTGCTTTTTAAGCCACGACTATTAAACTCATCATAAATCTCAACCATTGCTTTTTTCAAAATATCTGCAGCAGTACCTTGAATTGGTGTATTAAGTGCCATTCTCTCAGCACTATTCCTAACCATAAAGTTCTTACTCTTTAACTCTGGTAATAATCTTTTTCTATTCATTAAAGTTTTTACATATCCATTTTTATAAGCATCACCTTTTAATTTTTCCATATAATCTTTAATACCAGGATAAGTATGCAAGTAATTATCAAGAAATGCTTTAGCATCTTTAAAATTAATTCCCAAATCTTCTGATAAACCAAAACTACTAATACCATAAAGAATTCCAAAGTTAACTGCCTTAGCCGTTCTTCTCATTGATTTAGTAACTTTATCTTCTGGAACATGAAAAATATCACTAGCTGTTTTAGTATGAATATCTTTATCACTTAAAAATGCTTCTTTTAAATGTTTAACATCTGACATATGTGCAAAAATTCTTAATTCTACCTGAGAATAATCACTTGATAAAAGAACACAATCCTTATCTGCAACAAAGGCTTTTCTAATTAATCTACCATATTCATCTCTAATAGGTATATTTTGTAAATTAGGGTCAGTTGATGAAAGACGACCAGTTCTTGTCATTGTTTGATTAAATATAGTATGAATTTTCAAATCATCTCTAATATAAGTTTTTAAACCTTCTGCATAATTAGCATATAATTTATAAATAGTTCTATAATCAAGTATTTTTTTAACAATTGGATGATAATCTACTATTTTATCCATAATATCTTTACTAGTTGAATAACTCCCATTTTTAACACGTTTGGGATAAGGAATTTCTAAAACATTAAATAAAACGTTAGCAAGTTGTTTAGGGCTCATGATGTTAAATTCAACTCCTGCAAGATCTTTAATTTCTTTTTCTAAACTATCAATTTTTATCTTTAATTCGCAACTTATTTGATCTAAATAATTCTTATCTACTTTAATACCAGTAATTTCCATATCAGCAAGAATAATAGCAAGTGGCATCTCAATATTTTTAAATAATTCTAGTTCACCATTAGATTCTATTTCATCAAGAATCTTATCTTTTGTATCATAAATAAACTTACTTTTTTGACATAAAACTTTACTTAAAACATCTAAACTAACTTCTTTTCTACGTTTCACAGTTCCATATAAATCATCATATAAAGGTATGTCAAAATTAAATATTTTAGCTATAAAACTAATATCATCTTTAACAGTATAATCAGATAAATAGGTAGCAATCATTGTATCATATGAAACATTTTTAATACCTATTCCATATCTATTTAAAACAATAATACTTTTCTTAACATCATAAGTGTATTTTTCTACATCACTTTCAAAATAAGATTTTAATAAATTAATATCACTACTTTTTACAAAAATAGCATCTTTACCATTATAAAAACTAATGCCTATAATTTCTCCATTATTATATCCATTTGGATCAACTTCAATATAATAACTATAAGGAATATTAAAATCAAAATTATTTATATCTACTATATTAATATCAATACTTTTTTTAACATCAGCATCTACATTAACTAAATCAAACTTTTTTAATAAACTTCTAAATTCTAACTCTTCTAAAATCTTTTTAAACTCTTTATTATTAATACCTAAATATTTAGTATCTTCTAAAGAAAAATTAATAGGTACATTTCTGTAGATAGTTGCAATATCATATGACATATATGCATCACTCTTACCATCAAGCAATTTATCTTTTACTTTACCTTTAATTTCATCAATGTGTTCATATAAATTATCTAAGCTGCCATAAAGACTTAAATATTTAATAGCAGTTTTTTCTCCAATTCCTTTAACACCTGGAATATTATCACTACTATCTCCCATTAATGCTTTTATGTCAATCATTCTAATAGGTTCTACTCCATATATTTCTTTAAATTTATCTTTATCCATTTTTATAAAGTCATTTTGTTTTAAAAGTTTAACATCTACCTCATCTGAAATTAGTTGTAATAAGTCTTTATCACTACTAATAATTGTTGCATAAAATTTATCTTCTTCATCTACAATTTTAGCCATAGTACCAATGATATCGTCAGCCTCATAGTTATCAATTTCAAAATATTTTATACCCATAGCATTTAATATTTCTTTACAAATAGGAAATTGAAGCTTTAATTCATCTGGAGTTTCATTCCTACCAGCTTTATAAAAATCATATTTCTCATGTCTAAAAGTTTTTCCTTTATCAAATGCTACTAACATGTAATTTGGTTGTTCTTCTTCAATTATTTTATTTATCATATTTACAAATCCAAAAATAGCATTAGTAGGCATTCCTTTAGAATTTGTCATAATATTACCTGAATGACTTGTTGCAAAAAAACTTCTAAAAACTAAATTGTTACCATCTACTAATATAACCTTTTTCATATACATCACCAATTTAATTATAAAGTAATTATTTTAAAATTTCAACACCCACATTATTCTTAACTCCATTATTTTCTAATTTTTCAATTCTGTTTGTTAAGCTTATAGTAAATAAAAATATTAATAAATAAACAAATAATATACTAACTCCTTTTTTAATAAAACTTTTCATAAATAAATCACTCCTTCCAATTACAATACCATTGTACTATAATATATCTGTTCGCGTCAATATTTTTTTAAAAAATTATATACGTTTGTTTGACATTTGACATTTTGTGTGTTAAACTAATTTCATAAGGAGGAGATAATATGGAAAAATTAACTGAAAAACAAAAAGATATTTTACAAATTGTAAAGAAACTCATTGCAAAAAATGGTTATCCACCAACAGTTAGAGAAATTGGAAAGGCTGCAAATTTAAGAAGTCCAGCAACAACACACTTTCATCTTAATAAATTAGATGAGAAAGGTTACATCGAAAAAGGGGGAAATAAAAACAGAACATTAAGACTTTTAGTACCAAATGAATTTGAAGACAGAGAAGAAAATTTGGTAGAAGTACCACTTTTAGGAAAAGTAACTGCAGGAACACCAATTGAAGCTATTGAAACACCAAATGAGTACTTTTCATTACCAGCAAACCTAGTAACAGGAAAAAAGCAAGTATTTACTTTAAAAGTAAGTGGAGAAAGTATGATAAATGTTGGTATTTATGATGGCGATATTTTAATAGTTGAAAGAAAAAATACAGCAGTAAATGGAGAAACAGTAGTTGCAATGACTGAAGATAACGAAGTTACAGTAAAAACATACTACAAAGAAAATGGACATTTTAGATTACAACCAGAAAATGATACTATGGATCCAATCATCTTAGATAAAGTTACTATAATCGGAAAAGCAATTGGTCTTTACAGAAAGTTCTAATTAAAAGAACACTGTAAAATAAAAAGAAAACAAATAAGTTCAAACGAATTTATTTGTTTTTTTTATGATTATTATTAATATTTTCTTAATTTTTAATAACCATAAGCTTGAATGTATGACATGCCCGCAACTGATCCACACGAATCTGGATTATTAGATGAATTTATAGTACATCTTAATACTTTTACATTTTTAAGGTTTAAATTATTTATTTGATGAAGAATATTTGATTGACATAAAGTAGTAGTTTCTATATTTGTAAAATCGTTTTCGTCAGTAGAATAACTAAATGTTAAATTGGTAGAGTATGGATTACATGTTTCACTACCTGCTAAAGCATATTCAATCATAGATATATTAACAGTATTTTCAAAAGTATATTGAATATATCCCGGAACACATAAAGACCATCTATTATTTCTATCTCCATTAAATGCTGTATAAGGATCACCATTGCGTATTTTATTTGCATATACTATACCTTTTGGAGTAGTATTACTTGTCATAACTGGAATAAGTGGTTGTGGTTCTCCTGGTATTACTGTTAAAGTTAAACTATCTGTTATATTATTACCACTATTTGTAGTCGCTGTTATGGTTGTTGTTCCACTTATACTTTGGGTTGTGACATTTCCACTTGAGTCTACTACTGCTACATCTGTGTTAGAACTCTCCCATGTAACAGTCTTATTTGTTGCGTAGTCTGGTAGGACTGTTGCACTTAATTGCTCGCTTTCTCCCTCATCAAGTGTCATAGAGTTTTTATTTAAACTTATACTACTTACATTGATATGTGAATCTGTTCCATAGACATTTACTTTTATTGTAAAGAACTTACTTTCTCCTGTTACAAGGTAGTCTTCTGCTACCCACATTCTTAAGATATAATAATCTGTTCTTGTACTTGTTGTTGAGTCACTATGTAACAACATCTCTCCAGCAGGTGTTCCTATCTCTGTTGTTGCATTAACCCCACTAAATCCAGTAGGTTCTAATACAGAAGAATATGTTCCTTCTGCACCACTACTACTCTTTTCTAAATATATTCTTACATCGTTGTTATCAAGTGTTGATGCATTATCTTTCACTGCACTTACTTCATATCCTACTGCTGTATTATTTCCTGTTGTTACCGTAACAGTAAAATTAAAAGTATTACCTTCTCCAGTAAGTTGCTTTCCATCATTATCACTTATTGGAAATGCATCTGTTAGTGTTATTCCATTAGTCGCTTCATTATAATTCATTGTTATAGTACTAGTTGTTACTTTATTACTTTTAGTACCTAATCCAGTATAGTTAAATGCGGCATATGTTATTCCTATTACAACAAGCACTATAAATAACAGTGCTACTATTGACAGTATAGTTTCTTTTTTATTAATTTTTATCATATAAAATAGCCTCCTTTTTTCTTTTATGGCAACAAAAAAATGTGTTTTATAATAAACACATTATCAATTATCTGTCATTATTTTATATCAAAACTTTTATTACAATTTCTGTAATAGTTTTTTTATTTATGTTATATTCAAAAAGTGAGAGACTCTCGTCTCTCTTCAGGGGGTTCGGTTGAATAATTCTCACATGCAAAAACCGTGAGACATTCATGCATGACTTATCATCATGCATCTTAATAGTATCTAATTTTTTTAAAAATGTCAATTCTATTTCAAAAATTTGTCATAACAATTTTTTTATTTACGTTAATTAACTATTATTGTTCATAGAATTAATAAGCTTAAGTTTTAAAGAATCAGTATTAGTATTACAATTTAGATATTCTAAACTATCATCTCTTGCTTTCATTAAGATATCATAATCATCTCTAATACTAGCAAGTTTAAATGACATATCACCACTTTGTTTAGTTCCAAATAAATCACCATGACCTCTTAATTTAAAATCTGCTTCACTTATTTTAAAACCATCATCAGTTTTTTCCATAATTTCAAGTCTTTTTGTATCACTATCACTAATTAAAATACACCTAGATTCATCCTCACCTCGACCCACTCTACCTCTTAACTGATGTAAAGTAGATAAACCAAACTTATTAGCATCAAAAATAACCATAGTAGTTGCATTAGGCACATCAACTCCTACTTCTACAACTGTAGTTGAAATAAGTATATGAATTTTACCTTGTGCAAACTCTCTCATAATTAATTCTTTAGCACGACTAGCCATTTTACCATGAACAATATCAATATTATAAAACTTACCAAAAGCAAGTTCCATATTATCTTTTAAATCATTAACAGAAGACACATCACTATTTTCACTATCTTCAATCAAAGGTGAAATAACATAAACTTGATGCTGTTTTTTTAACTCCTCAAGCATTAAAGAAAGAACATCTTTAATCTCACTACTTTTTTTAACAATAGTAGTAATTTTTTTTCTACCCCTAGGTTTTTCTTTAATGATAGAAGTATCCATATCCCCATAGATTGCCAGTGCATAAGTTCTAGGAATTGGTGTTGCACTCATATAAAGAATATCAGGCATAATACCTTTATTTTGTAAGTTACCTCTTTGATTAACACCAAAACGATGTTGTTCATCAGTAATAACCAAACCTAAATTTTTATATTCAACATCTTCTTGAATTAAAGCATGAGTACCAACAATCATATCAATACTACCTTCGGCTAACTCTTTATATATTATTTTTTTCTCACGTTTCAAAGTTGAACCAGTAAGAAGAACTACATTAATATCAGTATCTTTAAGCAATTCTTTTAAATTATTATAGTGTTGTATAGCAAGTATTTCAGTTGGAGCCATTAAAGCAGATTGCATACCAGATAAAAAATTTGCATACATCGCAATAAAAGAAACAATAGTCTTTCCACTACCAACATCACCTTGTAAAAGTCTATTCATACGAGATTTACTAGCAAGATCTCTTATAATATCATCTACAGCCTTCATCTGATCCCCTGTAAGTTTAAAAGGAAGAGATTTTATAAATTTATTAATTTTAGTTTTGGGTATTTTTCTTTCTATTCCTAAATTATTCATTCTATTTTGTTTTTTAAGATAATTAATTTTAAACATAAAACTAAATAATTCTTCATATTTTAAACGATTAACAGCCTCTTGAAGTTTTGCATCACTTGGTGGATTATGTATAATATTAAGCGCTGTTCTTTTATTAATAAAATTATATTTTTCAATATACTTAGTAGGAATATTTTCAGATATTTCTTTACCGAAAAATAATAATGCCATATTAATATAAGTAGAAATATTTTTATTAGATAAACCACTAGTAGTATGATATACAGGCTCTATTTTTACACTTTTAGAAAGTCTTTCAAACTTAATTTCACTAGCAGTAATAACATTTTTATTTTTATCAAATTTACCAATAACAGTAACATAAGTACCAACAGACAAATTTTTTTTCATAAAAGCTCTATTAAAAATGGAAACCCCTACTACTGCATCAGTCGATGCTAATCTAAAACTCATTTTATTAAGACCAGCTTTAAAACGCATTAATATTGGTACACTCTCAACTCTACCATCTATAACAACTCTATCTCCTGTTTCACAAGCCTTTAAATCACTTCTTTGTAAATATTCATAACGAAAAGGATAATGAGTAACTAAATCATCAATTGTATTAATACCGATTTTTTTTAGACTTGCCTCCGACTTAGGACCAATCCCTTTAACATCTTTTAATTCTGCCATAATATCACTCCTGTTACCGCCTTATTATAACATAATTTTTAATATTTTTAAACAAAAAAATCACAAAATATGATATAATTTTATACAGGTGATGGAAAATGATAAATAAAGTAGAAAAAATAATAGATTTAAAAAAATTAATAAAACTAATAATAATATTTATAATTTTTTATTGTAATAAATATTTAAAATATATACCTATAATAATATTAAACATGAAAAGAAAAAATATAAACTTTGAAACTGAAATATTATTAAGTGTATTTGCATCAATAGTTACATTGATTATTTTATTAATAATTTATAGAAAAGACTTAAAAAAATATGTAAAAGAAATTAAAAATAATTTTTATAAAAAGATAGATAAAAGTTTTAAATACTATTTATTAGGATTATTAGGTATGATAATAACTAATATAATTGTAACAAATGTATTTAAAGGTAGTGGTGCTGGTAATGAAAAATTAGTCCAAGAAATGATAAATACACTACCATTATTAATGTTAATAGATGCTGGTATCATTGCACCAATAATAGAAGAATTAGTATTTAGAAAAGCCTTTATGGATGCATTTAAAAACAAATGGTTATTTATATTATTAAGTAGTACTATATTTGGACTATTACATGTTATATCAATTGCAGATAATTTAATAGATTATTTATACTTTATACCCTATACATCTTTAGGTATCGCTCTAGCATATATGGATACTAAAGAAAATAATGTAATCCCATCAATTATAATGCACATGGGTCACAATACCTTTTTAATAATATTATCAATAATAATTAATATGATATAAAAAAAGCCTTCAAAATGAAGACTTTTTTAATCTAATAATTGAATTTCATAAGGATTGTTAGACTGACCAGTTGCACTATTACTATTAGTAATAATTACATCAGCATCTAAATATAATACTGGTCTTACTGCCAATGCAACATCAGAAAGAAAAACTAATGTCTCACCAGAATTCTTTATACCCAAACTATAATAATTACGTTCAGAATCAGGATCTATACACCATTCGCTTTCATTATTATATAACCAATTTGAATTTTTACAAGTAGAATCATTATATAAATTTGCTTTTACAGAATTATAGCAAACATTACTAGCATAAAGATAGTCACTTACATACATCACACCTACATAATTAGTACTAGTTGCTGATTGATATGGAATACTAAAATTACCACTAGCAGAAAATAATGTTCCATTAGTTCTTTCTAAATTATAAAATTCATAAGCTGTATATTGAGGATCTGTACCATTACCAGCACCTGTAGAATACCCTAGATGATACCATATAGAATTTACAACCATACTTCTAGCATTCTCATTTAACCCCGATATAGATGAATTGCTAGAAAAATTACAATTGCTCGTTGTTGTCACTGTTGCCGAATTATTACCTTTATAGCAAGATACACTATTAGATGATTGATAAAAACCATTGTTTAGCAAAGTATTTAAAGAAGCAGGTCTTACCCAAGAATTAGCACCATAATAAGTTCCATACCAGTGAATTGATGTATTATAATCATAATTATAATTGCCAATAGAATTTGCTCTTATCAACTTTACTTTTCCATCAAATACTCCTATTATTCTCCATCCTGCTGTTTCTCCATTAAATGTTACATAATTTGCTGGATTAGCTCCATAATATCTTAAATTATTATCTGTTGTTCCATCATAAAACATTGTCTCTGTATTATTGCTTTGAATTGATTCTAAATAATCTGAAAAGCTTTGATTTACTACGCTTAATTGACTTGTATCACTTAAACTTCCTATTGTTACTGTAATATTTGTTGTTCCTTCATCTAATCCTTCTATCTCACAAACTGTTGAACCTTCACATTCTTGTGGTATTGTTGCTACACTTGGATTACTACTTGCCCATGTGATACTTGATATATCTCTGGCATCACTTGGTGTTACACTTACCTGGAATATATGTGATGCTCCTACTTCTATTTCTGCATCACTTGATAAACTTACTGATGATGCTAATTCATTTTGTACTGTTATTACACTTGTTGCTGTATGTCCTTTCGCATCTCGTGCTGTGATTGTTGTACTTCCTGCTACTAATCCTGTTATAGTACATACTGCACTTGCTGATGTAGTTTCTATCTCTCCACTTGAGTTTGTACTTCCTCCTGTACAACTTATACTTGCTTTTGTACTATCACTATTTGTCCAATATATTGTCTTATCTCTTGAGTTTGATAAATTTAAATTTGCTGTTATAGTTGTATTACTATTTCTATCTATTGTTACATTTGGTTTATCTATTGTTAGTCCAGTTGACTCTGGATCCTCTATTGTTACTGTTATACTCTTTGATGGTGCACTAGGATTGCTTGCACTCTTTACTGTTAATGTTGCTGTTCCTGCACCTTTTGCTGTTACTTTTATCTTATTTGCTACTACACTTTTACTGCTTCCTGTTCCTGATGCATTTGCTTCTGTGTATCTTTCTATATCTAATACATCACTATCACTTGTTGTCCATTCTACTTCATTTGAGTTTGCATTCGCTGGTGTTGTTCCTGCTTCTAATATTGTTGAAGAACCCTCTATTGTTTCACCACTAGCTTGACCTGGTGCTGTTAGATTTAGTTTTGTTATATTATCTTCAATCTCTACCCCAGTTGGCTCTGGTTTATTTACTGTTACTGTACATGTTGCACTATGTCCTTTACTATCTGTTGCTGTGATTGTGGCACTTGCTGTTGTTCCTGAAATACTTTGGGCTGTGACATTACCATTTGAATCTACTACTGCTACATCTGTGTTAGATGATGTCCATGTCACATTCTTATTTGTTGCATAATCTGGTAAGACTGTTGCTGTTAACTTCTCACTTTCTCCCTCATCTAGTGTCATAGCATTTTTATTTAAACTTATACTACTTACATTGATATGTGAATCTGTTCCATAGACATTTACTTTTATCGTAAAGAACTTACTTTCTCCTGTTACTTGATAGTCCTCTGCTACCCACATTCTTAAAATATAATAATCAGTTCTTGTTGTAGTTGTACTATCACTATGTAACAACATTTCTCCTGCTGGTGTACCTATTTCAGTTGTTGCATTAACCCCACTAAATCCTGTAGGTGCTAATACTTCACTGTATGTTCCTTCTGCACCTGTCGTACTTTTTTCTAAATATATTCTTACATCGTTATTACCTAAAGTTGATGCATTATCTTTCACTGCACTTACTTCATAACCTACCGCTGTATTATTTCCTGTTGTTACTGTTACAGTAAAACTAAATGTTCTTCCTTCTCCTGTTAGCCTTTTTCCATCATTATCACTTATTGGAAAGGCATCTGTTAATGTTATTCCATTTGTCGCCTCATTATAATTCATCGTTATTGTACTCGTTGTTACTTTATTACTTTTTGTACCTAATCCAGTATAATTAAATGCGGCATAAGTTATTCCTATTACAACAAGCACAATAAATAATAATGCTACTATTGACATTATAGTCTCTTTTTTATTAATTTTTATCATATAATACACGCTCCCTATTTTCTTAAAGTACGTCACTTTAGGAAAATAAAAAAAATTAAAGTAATATAATATATGAAACTAATTTGACCAAAAATATTTTATTAAAAATTTTATTTTAATTTAATTAAAAGTGTGATAAAATCATATTATAAAGGTACTTTCAGAAAGTGACGTACTTTGAGAATTTGATTTTATTGTATATCAACAAAAAAATGTATTTTGTAGCAAATACATTTATTTTTTTATAAAATCATATACAATACACTTGTATGTAAAATATTTTTACGCTAGTATAAATAATTAAGGAACGTTTGATTAAAGAGTGTGACCTCCTGGAAGGAGGGATTCTTATGAGAAAAGTAGACTTTCTAGTTTGCATACTACTTATAATAATCGTATTACAAATACTTCTACAGTATAACTAACATAGATTAACTTCAGGGTGTATCGGTAAAAAAAGCACTTGCATCAACTATTGATACAGGTGCAATCAAAGAAAATTGGTTACACTTGAAAGCATGAAATCAAGCGTTCCTTTTTTTATTTTATGTAAGTTTTACTTACAATATTAATTTATCATAAAATATTATTTTTATCAAGATTCTTTTACAATTTTAAATATATCATCATTAATTTCTTCAATACTTTTCATTTTATCATTTTCAACACATTCAATAATATTCCAATTATATAATCCGGCAAGTTCTAAATAAGCTTCTTCACATTTTTTTAGATATTCCGGATCTTTTTCATGTTCATCTATTATTTTTCTATTTTTAATAAGTTCTAAAGTATTACTAACAGGCACATGCAGATATATTGTAATATCAGGCTTAGGTAAATCTAAAAGCCAATACTCTAATTTATCAATCCATTGATACATATTAAATCTTTCATCTTTATCATCTATCTTACTACCTTGATGTGCTAAATTAGAAGTTGTATATCTATCTAAAATAACATAATAACCATCGTTATAATATTCAATTATTTTTTTCATATTATATTTTCTATCAGCAGCATAATAAAGTGAGGCAATCATTGGATCAACATTAACTGCTCCTTCTGGAAAAATGCTTTCTAAATAGTCACTAACAATTTTACCTGTTGGTGTATCATATTTAGGAAAAGAAATACTAATTACTTTTAACCCATCACTTTTTAATTTTTTTTCTAAAATTTTAGCTTGAGTATATTTACCAGATGAATCTGTACCTTCTATTACAATATATTTACCCATAATATCTACCCCTTTATATTATTATTTTCATCAAATTCAAATATAATAGCTTTCCTACTAGCTAAATAATCACAGTAATGAACAAATTTCTGATATTTATCACTAGGTTTAGGTAATACATCATTTCCAAAATAATCAACTGTCCAAGGGCCCATATGAGAAGATATTACTTTACCTAAAAATTCTATATCATCTGAACTAATTGGTAATTCATCTTCAAATTCCTTAATAAAATCTGCCATGAGTAAAGGATGATTGAATTTTGTATAACGTTCTTCTACTTTACCTAATTTTAATCCATCATGTAAAACAAGTGCCATTATAATTAAACTTTGTTCATGTTCTGTAAATTCCTCTTGAACTAGAGGATTATTAAACATTTCCTTAGCAAATCTAACCGCTGCTTTTGTGTGTCTAACAAGACCACCTTCCCCACTAGCATATTTAGGATGATATTTACCAGTTGATGCAGCTGGTTTATGAAAAAAATATGAAGGAAGTTTACCTATCATTATTTCTAAACTTTTTCTAACATTACTATCTGTAATATATCCTAATTCAACATCAAATACTTTTACGTTCTCTTCTACCATTATACTACCTCACAAACTTAATTAAAATACTATTCATAACATACCATTTATCTATTGGTATATAAATATAATTATTTTTTATTTCTAAATAATGTTTTTTTATTAATTCACTTATATCAAAAACATCTAAAACATTTTCATTAAATAATTCATTAAACTTTAATATTGATACACCATTTTTAAGTCTTAATCCTAAAATCATCATATAACTCATTTTATCATACTTTTTAAGTTTTTCCAAGTTAAATACAAAATTACGTTTGGTATAATTATTTATACTCTTAGTATTAACATAACGACTATCACCTATATAAGAAGCTGCACTAATGCCAAAACCATAGTACTCATCATTATTCCAATAACACAAATTATGTTTAGAATACTTATTATCTTTAGCATAATTACTCACTTCATAATGATCATAGCCATATTTTTTTAAAACATCATGAATATGATAATACATCTTACTATCCAATTCATCATCTAACTCTTTGTAATTTTTAATACCTAAAACAGTATTTTTTTCAATTATTAAAGAATAAGTAGAAATATGATCTAAATCAAGTTTTAATAAGAAATTTAAATCATTGTCTAATTCTTTCATAGATTCATTATTAAAACCATACATTAAATCCCCATTGATATTATAAAATCCAACACTACGTGCCATTTTAATTTTTTTAAATATATTATCTTTATCGTTAAATCTATTTATTTCTTTATAAAATCTTTTATTAATTGTCTCAATTCCAAAACTAAGTCTATTAACACCATGATCATATAAAAATTTTAATTTTTCATAATCAATAGCAAAATTACATTCAAAACTAAACTCT
>JAZUAY010000088.1:0-3757 GCA_045638205.1 Bacilli bacterium | reverse complement strand
GTAGAAAAATTCAATTTAGAAGACTCATTTCAATTAACTAATGATGAAAAAGATTACTTGTGGTCATTGGCTAATGACCGCAATGTTACCGCAAATATTAATAATATGTCTAGAGTAAATCCTAGAGTTTTCACTGAAAATTGAGTTAAAATTTTAGCGAGACTTTTAAGAAAAAATGATGTAAAAATTGCTACACCATTAATTTTAGATGCCTTTAAAGATAAAAATAAATATGAAGTGATACCCACTGATAACGTTGAAAACAAAGGGATTAGAGGTATGATACATGAAGTAAGAAATCTTCCTGTTATACTAGATTCTGATCTTGCAAAACTTTATCAAACTGAAACCAAAAGAGTTAATGAAGCAGTTAAAAATAATCCTGAAAAATTTCCAGAAAAGTATGCTTTTAGAATTAATGAATATGAATTTTTAAAATTGAAGTCGAAAATTTCGACTTCAAGTTTGAAAAATAATTATGGAGGATCTAGAAAAGGTCATACTGTTTTTACTGAAGCTGGAATTGCAATGCTTGCAACAGTATTGCACACTAAAGTTGCAATAGAAGTGACTGTTAAAATAATTGATGCTTTCGTAAATATGAAGCATTATATTAAATATAGTGACACTAGAATTTCTAACGTTGAAACAAAAATGATAGATTATGGTATTAGAATTAAACAACTAGAATATTTGGTAAATAATATGAACAAGACTAAAAATAATAACTTATTTCTTGAAGGTACAATATATGATGCTTACTCTCTCATGTTAGACATTTTTGATACAGCAACTAAAAGTATTATAATAATTGACAATTACATAGATAAAAGTTTATTAGATATTCTGTCTAAAACACAAAAGAAAATTACTATTATAACCAATAAATATAACAATAATGATTATAATAAATATAAAATACAATATAATAATGTTAATTTGAAAATTAGAAATAACATACATGATAGATTTATTTTCATAGATGACAATATTTTATATCATTGTGGTGCATCTTTTAAAGATTTAGGTAAAAAATGTTTTGCCATAACAAAAATAGAAGATAAAGAATATATAAAAATGCTTTTAAATAAATATTGTAAAAAAATGGATTAACTAATTAAGCCATTTTTCAATATAATAACCATTACTAGGATCAGCCATTACCATAATACGCATATTAAGTTCATCTATTTTCTTATTAAAATTCTTATATTGTTCAGAACTAACTACTAAATAATTAGTATTAATTTTATCAATTCCTTTATCAGTTTCTAAATCACAATCACTTATATCTAAAGCTTCTAAATTTAAAGAATTAATTTTATTTAGATTAGTTAAACTAATATCACTAATATAAAGTCTTTCTAAATTATCTAATTTACTTAAATAATTAATTTGAAAATTATCACAATTAACAATTCTAATGCACTTAATATTTTTAAGATTATCCATATTTTTTAATTGTTTACTAAAACTACAGTCTCTAAAAACAATATTTTCAAGATAATTTAATTCTGATAATAAATCTATAATTTTATTATTAATATCAGTATTTGCAATTTCCAAATATTTTAAATTTTTAAATTGTTTTAAATCATCAAAATAAATTTTTTGTTTTTTTAAAGTATCATCCAAACCATCTATTGTTAAAAATTCTACTAACAATAAATCACTATAAAGAATATCTTCTTCATTCTTTTCAAATAACTCTGATACATATTTATTAATAGATTTTGTTAATAATATCATGCTTCTCACCTATATACTATTATACACTTGAACCTATTAAGATATAAGTTTTTTTTCAAAAATAAGTGTCAAGTACTGTTAAATATCAAAGAAATATTTATAAGTAAGATAAGCCATATAATTATCAAGCTTACTAGATACTTCATATGGAGAATGCATAGATAAAATTGGTACCCCACAATCAATAACATCCATTCCTTTATTAGCAAGAATATAAGCAATCGTACCACCACTACCCAAATCAACTTTACCAAGCTCTGACATTTGATAAATAATGTTATGTTTTTCTAAAATATCTCTTATTTCTGCAATAAATTCTGCATTAGCATCACTTGCACCACTTTTACCATTACCACCAGAATATTTACTAAGTTCAACCCCATGACCCAAGTAAGATGTATTATTTAATTCATTAACATCTTTATATGTAGGATCAAGTGCCGCACCAACATCAGCTGAAAGCATTCTAGAATTACAAAACATTTTTGTTAAATAAACAGGAGCTTTATCTAATTTTTCTAATATTTGCATCATAAAATTATCAAAACTAATAGATTCCATACCTGTATTACCTAAACTTCCAATTTCTTCTTTATCTGCAAAAATTGAAACTGCAGTAGTTAGAGGTTTTGAAACACTAAGCAATGCTTTTAAATTGTTATAACAACACACTCTATCATCTTGACCATAACCTGCAACCATACTTTTATCAAACCCCATACTTTTAGCTTTAAAAGCAGGAACAATTTCTAATTCAGCACTAATAAAATCATCTTCCAAAATTTCATATTTATCTTTAAGTATTTTTAAAACATTTCTTTTAATACCTTCACTTTCTTTATCAGATGCAATATTACCAATTAAAACATTTAAAGCTTCACCACCAATAGCATCATTAAGCTTTTTCTTTTCTTGTTCTATGGCAAGATGTGGTAACAAATCAGTAATAGTAAATATAGGATCGTTTTCTGCTTCACCTATATTAATATTAACAACATTACCATTAGTTTTAACAATAACTCCTCTAATAGACAAAGGAATAGTAGTCCATTGATATTTTTTTATACCACCATAATAATGAGTTTTAAAAAGAGCTTGTCCTCCATCTTCATATAATGGGTTAGGTTTTAAATCAAGTCTAGGAGAATCAACATGACTTCCCACTACATTAATTCCTTTTAAAATATCTTTTTTTCCAATAACTGCAGCATATACACTTTTACCACGATTATTATAATAAACTTTATCACCAAATTTCAATTGATTAACACTATCAACATTAACAAAACCATTATTATCAAGTTCATTAACCAAATAATTAACTGTTTCTCTTTCAGTTTTTACTTCATTTAAAAAACTAATATAACCATCATTAAAATCAAATATTTTTTTCTTTAAATCATCATTTACTTTTAACCAACCATTTATTTTTTCCATAATAACCTCCATATTTAATATAATGCCACAAAACAAAAGAAAAAATACTAGATAACCTAGTATTATTTTTCTATCTTTATTTCATCTAATTTATAAACATCATCAATATTTTTAAAAGTATATTTAACTTTAGTTAATTTATTTTGTATTTTACTTAAACTACCATCATAATTATTAACTACTTCTCCTGTTTTAACATTATATAATTTTTTATTTTTATATACTGCTTCAACACTAACTACTTCCAAAATATCTTCATTTTCATTAACTGAAATTATTTCTCTAACAACATTACTTTCACACTTTTTAAACTCCCCATCTGCAATAAACATTTCTTTACTAGATATATAATTAAATTTAAGCTTATCATACTGAAAAGTTACAGGATTAAAATCAGTTGTATAAACAATATTATAAAGTTCCATTAAATCACTACTATCAATATATATAGAACCCTCTTCACTATGTATTTTATCATCTTCCAAACTATTAATAATTAAATAAAGCTTTATTTTATCATCTAATTTACCATTATAATAATCTTTAACATAACTACTACTTTCACTTATAT
>JAZUAY010000087.1:0-5834 GCA_045638205.1 Bacilli bacterium | reverse complement strand
TACATGTACTATAACAGCCAGTGCGATTACAAGTTCTGCATCAACAGTAAGAGCATGTACATCAAGTAATATATGTGGAGTATCACAAGTTAATGTAGGTGCATTATTACCAACCAGTGTAACAATAGGAAATAAACCAGAAGAAAATACCTTAATTGAAGATGATACACATACACTAAGTGCCAGTGTATTACCAGCTGGAGCAGATGATACAACAGTAACTTGGAGTAGTAGTGATACATCAGTAGCAACCATAACTCAATCTGGAGTGATCAACGCCATAAGTGAAGGAACAACAATTATTACAGTAACTACAAATAGTGGTAATAGTACTGATAGTTTTACTTTGACTATTCTTAATTCAAATTGGAATTTAGGGGCTGGAATATTATTAAATGGGACATCAGTTGCAAATGTAGCAGGTTCTATGGAAACAGTAAGTGGATATCCTACAGGTACAGCGGTTGTAGATGGTTACCAACTTAGTAGAACATCGTCTAATTTAGATACTGTGCAGAGATTAGCTTTTTCTAATTTAATAGATTTTAGTGAATATAATACTTTAGAATTTTCAGGAAGATGGGTACAATATCATTCTGGTGTTGTAGGAAATATAATGTTTTGTACTAATAAATCAAGAAGTAGTTGTCCATATAATTGTGATTCATGGGGCTCATTTCCTGTACAATGTGACATAACTTCACTTAATGGTTTTTATTATGTTGTATTTAGTGTTAGTCATAATGGTAGTCCGAGTGGTTGGCCTAATAGTTATGTAGTTACGAAATTAAAGTTAACAAAATAATATTACATATAAGTATCATATAAATAATTTTTTTAACTCAATTTTGAATAACAAAAACATCGTTTGATGTTTTTTCTTCATATACTTTAAAAAAATGTCTTTTTGTGGTAATATATGTTGTGGTGGGGTGGTATGATGGAATTAAAAGCTTATCCTGTTATTGCTAATGGTACATTTTATAAAGGTGTAAGAATTCTTGATTATATTGAAAATAATAAACTTATGGGTATTGATAGAGAAGCAGTTGCTGCTACTATTATGGATGCTTTAGTTTATAATAATATAATTAATAAAAATATGGATTCTCTTGATCTTAAAAGATTTGAAATAAAAAAAGGTAGTATGGTTAATTATACTTATCATAATAATCCTTTAGTAGTTTCAATTCCTCAAGAGTTTAAAGCTAAATTTAGAAGAGATGCATTTTACATTACTGGTGGACTTCCTATGTCAATTTATCTTGCTAAACCTGCATCTAGTACAACTTTGTTTTCTATTCATGATATGAATGTTGCTATTAGTTTTTATTTTACTAACCCTAAATTTGTAGAAGCTTCTTATATTTCTCCTACTAGACATGTAAATGTTAGTAATCGTGAGTTTGTTGAGGCTAATATTAATGAATTTGATTATGTAATTGATGTTTTAACTAAAAGAATGATTAGATTAGATTATTTTAAAGAAATGTATAATTATAAAGAAAATAATTCTATTGCTTTATATGATATGAATAAAAATATGTATAAAAAATATGAAAAGAATTTTCAAAGAAAAGTTAATTTTAAATTCTTTATTGCACTTTATAATTCTATAAAAGATGATAATATAATTCCTAATTCTAATGAGATGTTTTATGAAATTGCTAGAAGTAAAGAGTATTTTCCTCTTGAATGGCAAAAATCTTTAAAAATAAATGATGAAAAAGTTTTTAAAAAGAAATATTTGAGGTGATAGTATGGTTATTGTGACTGGTGGAGTTAGAGGTTTAGGTCGTGATATTAGTTTATATTTAGCTAGTATTGGTTATGATATAATTGCTACTTATAATCATAGTGGTTATGATGATATTATAAGTTTAGAAAAAGAAATAAAAGATATGGGTAGGAAAGTATATACTTTTAAACTTGATGTTTGTGATGATTTAGATATTCATAATTTTTGTGAGTTTTTAGAAGAAGAAGATTTTATTCTTGATGCTTTAATTAATAATGCAGGTATTGCAATTGATAGTTTATATGAAGATAAAACACGTGAAAATTTTCTTAAAACACTTAATACTAATTTGGTGGGTACTTTTATGTTATCTAAAAAAATAGGTGATATGATGTATGAAAAAAAATCTGGTGTTATCATTAATTTAAGTAGTAATAATAGTATTAATAAATACTTTCCAATGTCACTTGATTATGATGCTAGTAAAGCAGGTGTTAATTCTCTTACTCATAATCTTGCGGTAGAGTATGCCCCTTATATTCGTGTTAATGCAGTAGCGCCAGGATTTATTAAAACTCCTAATGAAATTAAAGATTTAAATGATGAATTTATAAAAAGTGAAGAAGATAAAATATTTGTGGGACGACTTGGAGAGATGCGTGAAGTAAGTCGTGTTATTGCTTTTTTAATTAGTGATGATGCTAGTTATATTAATAATCAAATAATTGTTGTTGATGGAGGTACTTATGGAGTATGAAGTATTAATTAATGATGCTGAAAAAGAATTATCTAATATATATAGTGATATAGAAAATCAAGAATTTATTAATACTAAAAAAGTTTTAAATGCTTTTCATGAGGAGAATGTTCAAGAATCTGATTTTACTTCTACTACTGGTTATGGTTATAATGATATTGGTCGTGATAAAATCGAACGTGTTTTTGCTCGTGTTTTAGGCTGTGAAGATGCATTAGTTAGAAATCAATTTATTTCAGGATCACATGCTTTAAATGTTACTTTTTTTGCACTTTTAAGACCAGGAGATACTCTTCTTACTATCACTGGAAAACCATATGATACAATGGATGAAGTTATTGGTATTAAAGATAATCCTAGTAGTTTAATGTCTTTTGGAATTAACTATAAACAAATTGATTTAGTTGATGATACAATTGACTATGATAAAATAAAAGAAGTTATTGGTAATGAAAAAATTAAAGTTATTCATATTCAAAGAAGTAGGGGTTATGCTTTAAGAGAAAGTATTAGTATAGATAGTGTTAAAAAAGTTATAGATTTTATTAAAAATATTGATAATGATATTATTATTATGATTGATAATTGTTACTGTGAGTTTGTTAGTGATGGTGAAATAGGAGAAGTAGGTGCTGATGTAGTTGTTGGTTCTTTAATTAAAAATCTTGGTGGTGGTATTGCTCCTAATGGGGCTTATGTTGCAGGGAGACATGATTTGATTGAACTCGTTAGTGAACGATTAACTTTACCAGGTGAAGGCAAAGAAGTAGGGCCATCTCTTGGTATTAATAAAAGTTTTTTACAAGGTCTTTTTATGGCTCCTAGTGTGGTGGCAGCAAGTTTAAAAGTAGCAGTTCTTACATCTTTTGTTCTTGAAAAATTAGGATTTAGTGTTTCTCCTAAATATAATGATATACGTGCTGATATTGTACAAACTATTACTTTTAATGATGAAGAGTTGCTTATTAAATATGTACAAGGTATTCAGAATGCTTCACCAATTGATGCTAATGCATTACCAATTCCTGATACAATGCCTGGATATGAAGATAAAGTTATTATGGCTAGTGGTAGTTTTACTCAAGGTTCATCTATTGAAATTAGTGCTGATGCTCCACTTCGTAAACCTTATGTATGTTTTCAACAAGGATCTCTTACTTATCAGTCTGGAAAACTTGCTTTAATTAATGCTTTAAAATCTTTAGAAAAATAAGTATATTTTTAAAATCTTCTCATATATTTTAATAAATGGAGGAGATTAAAGTGATAAATAAACAAAATTTGTGGTTTTTAACATTATTTAGTTTGGTGTTAGTACTTGGAGTATATTATGTAACAATGCCTAATGAACTTATGTTGGCTCAAAATGATAAAAAGAAAGTTATTACTAAAAAAAGTAAAGTTACTAAGAAAAATTCTAGTACTCTTGATGCTATGCGTGTTAGTTTAGAAGAAGAACGTAGTAATGAGATGACTTCTTTACAAGAAAAACTTACTGATGAGAAAACTTCTGCAGAAGAGAAGAATAATTTATATGAACAATTAAAAGCGATTAATGCAATGCAAGGTAAAGAGGAGACAATAGAGAAAAAATTAAAAGAAAAATTCAAACTCGATTGCTTTGTTAAAACTGATGAACAATCTAATTGTGAAGTTGTTTGTGTTTCTTCAAAACATGATAATGTTTTAGCTAATAATATTATGCGTGCTATTCAAGAAGAATATGATAATAAACTTTATACTTCTGTTAAATTTAAGAAAAAGTAACCTACACGAAAGTTAAAACTTTTCATATAATATTTTAGTTATCTAAATATTAGAAGGGAAGGATTGACTTGAAGAAAAATATTTTAACACCTAGGGAAAAAAGTATATTTAATCTACTTATTAAAAATAAAACGACTAAAGAAATTGCTTTAAAATTAGGAATAAGTGAGAAAACAGTTCGTAATCATATTTCTAATACTATGCAAAAGTTAGGGGTTAAAGGTCGAGCTGCTTGTGTTGTTGAGCTGTTAAAACTTGGAGAAATTTATTTAGAAGAGTAATTTTCTCTTCTTTTTTTTCATATAATTTATCAGGTGATGTTAATGCTTAGAAAAAAAGCAATTAATAAAATATTAATTACTACTACAGTACTTTTTGTTGTCTTTAGTGTTTATTTAATTCCTAATATTAAAACAAAAAAAACTATTAAGACAAATCTTGAACTTCAGTATGTTAGTGGTGTTGGCGATAATTCAATTTATTTATTAGATAAAAATAATTATTTAGTTAAAGCTAGGATTCTTTTAACTAGTAAAGATAAGAAAAAAAATATTGAAACTTTAATTAATACATTAACTATTGGAAATGGTGATAGTTTTTCGGAATCTTTAAAAGGTACTATACCTGAAGGAACTAGATTATTAGATGTTTCAATTGATTCAGATATTGTAGTTTTAAACTTTTCTAAAAAACTTATTAGTGTTTCAAGAGATTTAGAAGTAAGAATGATTGAATCAATTGTTTATTCAGTTACTAGTTTAAATAATATTAATGGTGTTAAAATTCAAGTTAATGGGGAGAATTTAGGTAATTTACCTAATAGTAAAGCTAATCTTCCTGAAATATTAAATAAAGATATTGGTATAAATAAAGAATATGATTTAAAAATGCGAAAAGATATAGATAAAACAGTTATTTATTATGTTGAAAAAATTGATGATATGAGTTTCTATGTTCCAGTTACTAAATATACAAATGATTCTCGTGATAAGGTTAAGATAATTATTGATAAATTATCATCAGATTATATTTATGAACCTAATCTTATCTCTTTGCTTAATAAAGATGTTGAGGTTAAAAAAATTGAAGAACAAGATAAAGTTATGAAAATAGATTTCAATAATAGTATTTTTAATAAAAATAATAAGGTTAGTGAAGAAGTAATTTATACTATTAGTTATTCTATTTTTGATAATTATAATGTTGAAAGTGTTATTTATACAGTTGATGATAAAGAATTAAAAACTGTTAATAGTAGTGATTTATATTAAAATTTCACAGAGTTTTTTTCGTTTCGAAACTTTATTTGACAAAGAAATATAAATATGGTATAATATGTGACTATCAAGAAGATGTGTGTCATAAAAAAATGAGGTGATATACTTTGGAAGATAAATTATATAAAATATTTGGTCATTATAATTTAACAGCTTCAGAAAAAGAAGAAATTATGAATGTAATATATCCTATATTTATACATGATGAATTTCAAAAGAGAATGACTAATGAATATTTACATCATAGTGATATAACTCTTGGAGAGCATATTGTAGAAGATACTATAATTACTTA
>JAZUAY010000086.1:0-3486 GCA_045638205.1 Bacilli bacterium | reverse complement strand
AAAATAAGTATATTAGAGATAAATATAATGAAATAAGAAAGAATGTAGAAGAAAAATTAATGGAAGATAGTAAAAATAATAATAAAGAGGAAACTAAAGATTTAAAGATAAATGATTTTAGTGAAAGTCAAATAAATACTTTAAAAAGAATATATAATACTATAAAGAATAAAAAAGGTGAAGAAGAAGCAGATAAATATTTAAGAAAATATTTTACAGAAGAAGAAATTATAAAAATATATGAAGTTTTAGGGGTAAGTAAGAAAGAATTAAATAATAAAGAAGCTTATTTAGATAGCTTATTAGAAGAAGCAAGTGTTGTACCAGTTGATAGTTTTATGGCCATGCATCATAAAAAAGGCAAAAGTATTAGTGAACAAAAAATGGATATTAATGTAAATATATTAAATAAGAAGAATAAAGAAAATGAATTACAAGATATGTTAGAAGAGGAAAAAAGTAGTGAGGATATAAGTTATGGAAGATAATAAAAAATTAAGTAATGAGGAATTTATTGAAAAATACTATAATAAAGATAGTAAATTGAAAAAGGCTGAAGAAGAACTTGATAAGATGTTAGAAGATTTTAAAAATGAGCTTAATAAAAAAGAGGATAGTTTACATAAGTAGTAAACTTCTTTTTTTTAAACTTTACATAATAATTTGTCAATTTTTGACAATAATATAAAAAGATATTGTAAAAAGTATTTTATTAAAAAAAAAAACAATGTTAAAATAGAATTATGTAAGATAGGATATCTTAACAATAGGAGGAGAAAATGAAAAGAAGAAAGAATAGTAAATTATTATTAGGGTTATTAGTTGCAATAGTAAGTATGGGAATTGGATATGCGGCTATAGCAGGAATAGGCCTATTAATAAATGGTAATGCATCATTAAAAGCAAATGGAAATAATGAAGATTTTAAAGTAAGATTTGTTAGAAATGATGCTAATGAAACAGCTATTGAAAATCCAGTACAAAATGCAATAACATTTATTGGTAAACATGAAGATGGAACAGATATGGATACTAGTGGGTTTAGTGCTAGTGTAACAGATGATACTCATGCAGCATTTGATGCAGGAGATATGGAAACAGTAGGTGATTATGCAGAATTTACTTATACAGTTGTAAATGAATCAGATGCAGTTGATGCAATGCTTTCATTTGATGTTTCAGATGTAAATGATGAAGATGAATATTTTGAAGTTACAAAAGATGTGAATAAAGCAATAATAGGTGAAGGAGAAACAACAACAGTAAAAGTAAAGGTTAAACTTATTAAAGTACCTACAATAAGTGATACTGAAGCAAACTTTACTGTAACACTTACAGCATCACCAGTAGATGAAGAAGATACATCAGGAAGTATTACTGGAACAACTCAAGAAGTTGCAAGCGCCTCAAGTTTTGCAAAAGCTATACAAAATAATAATATTGATACAATTGAACTTGATAAAGATATAACAATAGATAAAAATGCTAATTTAAAAATTGATGATAATACAACAATTGATTTTAATGGTAATACATTAACAGTTGAACCAGGAAGTATTAAAGTAGTAAATGGTGCAGAGCTTGTTTTATCAGATGATACTGGAAATGGTGGTATTCAAGCTAGTAATGACGCAGTAACAGTAAAAGAAGGCAGTGAAGTAATAGTTGAAAGTGGTACTTATGAAACAACTGAATTTACTGGAAGAGGAGCAGTTATAAAAATACCAGCAGGTGAAGATAATGCAAAAATCACAGTCAATGGTGGAACTATAAATGGAGATTATTTTGCAATAGCATCATATGGAGATAGTGAAATAGAAATAAACGGTGGAGAAATGAACTCTACAGCAACCGTAAAAAACGGAGCGGATTCAACTGGAAGAACATACCATGCGTATGCCGTAAAACTAAATTCTGGACATATTACTATGAATGGTGGTTCTATTAACGGAATACATGGTGGGCTAGCTCTTGAAGGAGATTCAAGTGCCACAATTAATAATGGAACTATAACATTAAATAATAGTTATGAAGGAGCAAAAGATTCATATTATTGTTTATATGTAAATGGAACTGCTTCAGCAGAAGTAAATAATGGAACATTTACAAATAATGGAACTAATCCACTTGTATATTCATCAAGTACAGGTCTAGTAAATTTACGTGGTGGAGTTTGGACAGGTAAGAGTGCTAATGCTTTTAATGGTAGTCAAAATGCTGGTAGAGATAGTATAAAAGTATATGGTGGAACATATAAGAAAAACACAAGTGGAACATTAACTGATTATAATGTTTCAGCATATGCAGCAAATTAAAAGGAAAGAGGTTTTAAAATGAGAAAAAAAAGTGGAAAATTATTTATGGGAATACTAGTAGCAGTAGTAGCACTAGGAATAGGATATGCAGCAATAACTGCAATACCACTTGTAATAAATGGTAGTGCAACAGCAAAAGCAAGTGGAAATCAAGAAGATTTTGATGTGCATTTTAATGATTTTACAAATGGTAATAATTATCTAACATATACAGAAACAGTTGGAAATACTGGAGCATTATCACAAACATTAATAAGTGGTAAAAAAGTTGAAGGAACTTTTTCTGAAAGTACTAAGAAAGTAACTGCTGAAATAGATTCAACAGATACAACAAAAGCAGATATAACAATAGATGATTTAGAAAATGTAGGAGATACATTTACAGTAAAAATACCAGTAGTTAATGCATCGAACGGGATAAGTGCAGACTTATCAGTGGACGTAACAAATAATAATGAAGAATATTTTACAGTAACATCAACAGTAGACAATGATAGTATTGCAGCAAATGGAACAACATATGTAAATGTAGTAGTAACGGTTGTAAAGGTACCAAAAGTAAATGATGTAACAGGAACATTTACAGTTGATTTATCAGCAGATCCTACAGAATAATATAAGAATTAAGGGCATATATATAGTGCTCTTTTTTCTTTCTTTTACTTTTAATAAAATAATTATTGTGATATACTTAATATAGTATGAAGATAAGGTAAGGGTATGATATGGATTTTTTTAGTGTACAATATATATTAAGTCAAATATTTAGTGTGATTATGTTTATCTTTTTAGGTTTATCTTATTATAATAAAGATAGAGGTAAAGTTATTATTTTTAATATTTGTGCTCAAGCTTTTCAGATTATATCAACATTATTGCTAAAGGGATATACTGGTGCTTTAATGAGTTTAGTGATGTTAACAATTAATGTAATTTTTTATTTTAATTATAAAAATAAAAGTGATGCTAAACAAAATATAATAACATTAATTATAGCATTATTTTTTGTAATACTATTTAGTATGTTTAGTTATAATGGTGTGTTTAGTTTATTATCAGTATTTGCAACTATTATATTACTTATAAGTTTATGGCAAGATAATTTAAAAATATATAAAATAATGGGAATATTAGGAGCATTTTTTTGGTTATTATATTTTATATATTTATT
>JAZUAY010000085.1:0-1692 GCA_045638205.1 Bacilli bacterium | reverse complement strand
GTTTAAATATTAACAACACAAATGCAAAGAAAAAGAATATCAAAATTGATAATATTATATTTAAAAAGGAATAGCCAATAAAGCTATTCTTTTTTTATAATAAAATTAATTAAGTGCTAAGCTATAAGGTTGTGAACTACTTCCATCTCCAGTACCTAATTTAACCGAACTACTAATTGAAACAACAGGGCGCAAACCAAGGGAAGAACCAACAACTGATTCACCATACGAACCAGACAATCCACCACCGTACATTTCAGCATAACCATACTCTCCACAACTGCTATTGCCAGAGTTAGAATTTAAAGTACAACAGCTAACAGCGACATCTTTACCATAAGTACCACTACTATTACAACCACTACTACCGTTCCAACATTCATTATAACATGAAGAAATATTAACTGTTCCATAGTATGTACCATTATCACTATCTATTATTGTTCCATTTGTATTTGTTGTTAATATATTGCTTGATGTTCCTATGCCTGTATATGTTCCTATTTTATGTCTTGCTCCACCTCTTTGAAAACTTATATCTTTACTTGATGTTCCATTTCCAACACTCATTGTCCAGTATTGCTCTCCTGTATATAAATAGTTTGTTGTATTAGTGCTTGTTGTATCTAGTCCTGCTAAATATGCTTCTCCTGCACTTATTAATCCTCTATTTAAAGTATAACTTGTAGAACATGATAAAGGATTTATTGTATCTAATGTATCTCCACAATAATTAGTATTTTCTAAATAACTACTATATGATGATAAATTACTATTATACCAATTATCTACTTCTGTCTTTGCTGTTGAGTCATAAGCAGTAGAATTATATATATCATTATATATACTTGTTCCTATTTGTGTACTAGCACCTGTTGTTGTACTACACTCTCCATTTGTTGGTGTGCCATTATATATCATTTTTATTCCACCAGTTTCTGTTGTTCTTATTATCTTCCAACAATATCCTCCAAAACTTACATTGTTATTTGTTGTACTTGCATTTCCATTATAATAATATATTGGGTTTGTATCAGATGATGTTGATGATAATAATGTCATATTATCTTTTAATTTATCAGCTATTTTTCCAGGTATTACATCTAACTGACTTGTATCACTTAAACTTCCTATTGTCACTGTGATATTTGTTGTTCCCTCATCTAATCCTTCTATTTCACATGTTACACTTCCTGCACAATTTTGTGGTATTGTTGCTACACTAGTGTTACTACTACTCCATGTTATACTTGATATATCTCTAGCATCTGATGGAGTTACACTTGCTTGGAATATATGACTTGCTCCTACTTCTATTTCAGTATCACTTGATAAACTTAATGATGATGCTAGTTCATTTTGTACTGTTACTATACTACTTGCTGTATGTCCTTTTGCATCACGTGCTGTTATTGTTGTTGTGCCTGCTACCAATCCTGTTATGCTACATACTGCAGTTGCACTACTTGTTTCTATCTCTCCACTTGAGTTTGTACTTCCTCCACTACAACTTATACTTGCTTTACTACTATCACTATTACTCCAATATATAGTTTTATCTCTTGAGTTTGATAGGTTTAATGTTGCATTAATAGTTGTACTACTATTTCTATCTATTGTTACATTTGGTTTATCTATACTTAGTCCTGTTGATTCTGGTTCTTGTATTGTAACTGTAATACTTTTTGATGG
>JAZUAY010000084.1:0-4811 GCA_045638205.1 Bacilli bacterium | reverse complement strand
CTTTAAAAAATTTTTTCATCTACATCACTTTACCTTTATAAATTAATTATAATATAAAAGTGAACTTTTAACAATAAATTTTATATATAAATGTTTTTTATTTGACAATTTTTGTTACAAGTCTTCCTTGATAAGTATTTTTTTCCTTTAATTTTTTATCTATTTCGTTTAATACTTCCCATTTTTTTGTTAACCAAAATGGTTCTATTAAATCATCTTTTTTAGGATCTCCTGTTATTCTATTAATGACAATTTCTTCTCTTAATAATTCTAATTCTTTTACAATTATATCTGTGTATTCATCTCTTGTTAATATATGAAAAGGTTTTTCTTTATACATTTTGGCTAGTTTTGTATCTTTTGTTATACTTAACATATGAATTTTTACACCTTGGATATCTAAATTATTTATATACTTAATAGTTTGTAACATATCTTCTTCGGTTTCATAAGGTAGTCCATTTATAATATGTACCACAACATTAATATTTCTTTTTCTTAATTTTTTTACCATTTCTGTGAAATTTTCTAATGTATGACATCTGTTTATTAATTTGGCAGTCTTTTCATGTATTGTTTGTAATCCTAGTTCAACAACTAAATAAGTTTTTTTATTAAGTTCTTCTAAATATTCTAGACACTCATTTGAAATAGCATCAGATCTAGTTGCAATATTAAGTCCTACAACATTATCTAAACTTAAAATTTCTTCATACATTTTCTTTAGTTCATTAACTGGTTTATAGGTATTTGTTCTTGCTTGAAAATATCCTACATATTTAGCATTTTTCCATTTTTTGTGTAACATTTTTTTGACATTTTCAAATTGTTCTGTTAAACTTTCATTGATATTTCCACCATATTCTCCACTACCGGTTTTAGAACAATAAATACATCCTCCATAACCTTTGGTTCCATCTATATTTGGACATGTGAAATTACCATTTAAACTTATTTTCATGACCTTTTCTCCAAATTTGTGTCTGTAAAAATAGTTTAGTGTATGATATCTTTTAGAATCATCTGTATATTTAAAATTTTTCATAAACTCCTCGCTTTTTCCTTTCTATTATATCACATTTTGTGGTATACTGTAATTATAAATATATTAGTTGAGGTAGTGCTATGGAAAAAAGAAAAAGAAAATTAAAAAAGCCTTTAAAAATATTATTAAAATTTTTTGCTTTTATTTTAGTTGTTTTATTAATTATATTTATAGGATATATGATTCTTATTTCTAAGATTAGAAGCTATGGATATAGTAAAAAAGCTGCTAAAAAAATTATTTCTGAATTTAAAATATCTTATGCTGAAGAAAATCCTGATAATAAAACTTTAAATGCTGCTTTTGAAAGTGATTATTATAAAGAGAAAAATCTTAAACATTATACAAAAATAGTTTATGTAAATCATAAGGACTTAATTAAAAATATTAATTTATTATTAAAAGTTGGTTATAGTGATAGGGATATTTCTATTATTTTAAAACATGGTAGTAATAATGATGTAAGTAATTTTGCAAGACATGAAAAAGTTAAGTATTTAGAAGAATTTTATACTTATTCTTTTGCTAAACTTAAATATTATGATAGATATGTTAAGTATATGTATGATGAAGGAGATGATGAGGAGACTACTGTTATTAAAGTTAACCTAGATTTAGATAAAGAAGATTATACTGATGCTATAAAAGTAAATGATTATAGTAAAAATGTGCTTGCTAATAAGCATCATTATTTAGGTGAAAAGTATACTCCTAAGAATTTAGTAGTAGTACCTTCAGAATACACTATTGTTAATAGTGAAGTTAAAAATGATAAAGAAGCTGTTGATGCTGCTATAAAAATGATTAAAGCAGCTAAAAAAGAAAGTTTAAATCTTTTAATTAATTCTGGTTATCGTAGTTATAAAGATCAAGAAGATACTTATAACACATATAAAAATTTATACGGAGAAGAATATTGTAGGAAGTTTGTTTCGCTACCAGGTTATTCTGAACATCAAACAGGTTATGCATTTGATTTTGCTAGTGGTAGTAGTAATATCTTTGCAAATAGTAAAGAATATCAGTGGATGATTCAGAATTCTTATAAATATGGTTATATTTATAGATTTTTGAAGAAAAAAGAAGATATTACTGGGATTAAACATGAAGCTTGGCATTTTAGATATGTTGGTGTAAAAGCTGCTAAAATTATTGATGAAGAGGAATTATCTTTTGAAGAATATTATGCTAAATATCTAGATAAAAATTAAATTTTATGATATATTTTTAATAGAATAAAAGAGGGTGTTATTATGTATCCACTAGGGAAACAATTTGAAGTTGATTATAGTAGGTCTAAAAATGATCAGAGAAGTACCATAAAAGGTGTTAAATATAGAATTACTGTTATAACTGAAAGAGTTGTAAGACTTGAGTATAGTCCTAGTGGTAATTTTGTAGATGCTCCTACTCAAAATATTTATAATAGAAATTTTGGTGCATGTGAATATACTTTAAGACAAGATACTAATATGTTAGAGATTACTACAAAATATTTTAAACTTGTTTATGTTAAAGAACAACCTTTTATTGGTACTAAAATAGATCCTATGAAAAACCTTAGAGTGACACTTATTTCATCAAATGAAAAAGATAAACAAAGAGACTGGTATTATTCTCATGTGGAAGCTAGAAATATGAATGGTAATATTGTAGGAATTGATGTTGATACTAAAACTAGTGAAAAAGGTTTATATTCATTAGAAGGTTTTGCTTCACTTGATGACTCTAATAGTTTAATTATTAATAGTGATGGTACTACTGCTATGCGTGAAAAAGGTAATGTTGATGTATATGTTTTTATGTATGGTGAACATTTTAATCTAGCAATAAATGATTATTTTAAAATGACAGGATATCCTGAACTTCTACCACGTTATGCCTTTGGTAATTGGTGGTGTAGAAATACTCAATATAATGATGAGACTATTGATAAATTACTTCATAATTTTGATAAAAAGAAAATACCTCTTTCAATACTATTATTAGATAAAGATTGGCATATAAGAGAATGTGGTGATTATAAAGATTTAAAAACAGGGTTTACTTTTAATAATAAATTATTTGCAAGTCCTAGTAAATTAGTAAATAGAGTTCATAGTAAGAATATTAGAGTTGGTTTGCAAGTTAATCCATTTGAAGGGCTTATGCCTATGGATACTTATTATCAAGAAGCTATAAAATATTTGGATGTGAAAGATAATCAGATTATTAAATTTGATCCTTTGAATCCAAAACTTATGGATGTTTTTTTCAAACTTTATATTCATACACTAGAAGTATTTGGAATTGATTTCTTCTGGAGTGATTATAAAGGTGAGGGAGATATCAATAAACTTTGGGCTATGTCTAATTATATGTATAAGGATTCTAATCGTAATGCTGCAAAGCGTGGACTTTTACTTTCTCGTGGTGCATATTACACTCCTCATAAATATTCTGTTGTTTATGGTGGATCAAGTGAGGTTAGTTGGGAAGATTTAAGAAATTCTGTTATGAATTATATAAATGCTGCTAATAAAGGTATTAGTTATATTAGTTTTGATGTTGGTGGTAATCATGGTGGTATTGAAGAAAGTGAGCTTTATATTAGGCATGTAGAACTTGGTTGTTTTGTTCCTATTTTGAGATTTCATGAGGCTCGTGGACCATATTATAAAAAAGAACCTTGGGTTTGGGAAGCAAAAACTTTTAATATTGTTTCAGATTATTTAAGACTTAGACATAGATTAATACCATACATATATACAGAAGCTTATAAGTATTCTCAAGTAGGTATTCCTATAATTCAACCATTTTATCATAATTATTTATGGTGTTATGATGATCCATTGTTTAAAAATCAATATTATTTTGGGTCTCAGTTATTAATTTGTCCAATATTACAAAAGAAAGATCCTGTTATGAATAGGACAATTCATAGATTTTACATTCCAGATGGTATTTGGTATGACTTTTTTACAGGTAAGAAATTTCCAGGTGGTAAAAAGTATGTGTCTTTCTTTAGAGAAGAAGATTATCCTGTTTTTGCACATGCAGGTTCAATTATACCAATGTCCAATAGAAGTGATAGAAATAATGTTGGTTTAGCAACTGATTTAGAAATACAAATATTTCCAGGTGTTAGTAATATGTATACTTTATATGAAGATGATGGTATAACTTCTTTATATAAAGATGGTTATTTTTTAAAAACTTCAATTGATTATAATTATTTAAGAAGTAATTATACTGTTATTATTAGAAGTGTTGAAGGTAAAAGTGGTATTGTTCCAGAAATTCGTAATTATAAACTTGTTTTTAGAAATACTAAAAAAGCTGATAATGTTAAAATTATGTTTAATAAAGATGAAATTGCTTATGAAGACTATATTGATGGTAATGATTATGTTGTTGAAATAAAGAAAGTTCCTACTGTTGGACAACTTACTGTTAATTGTAGTGGTGAAGATATTGAAATTGATGCAGTTAGACTTATTAATGACGATGTTAAAAGTATTTTAATGGATCTTCAAATTAATACATTCTTAAAAGAGGAAATTGCTGAGATTATATTTAGTAATTTAGATATTTCTAAAAAACGTATTGCAATTAGAAAGTTAAAGAAAAAAGGTCTTTCTCGCGAACACCTTAACTTATTTTTGAAACTACTTGAATATATTAGTGAAGTCTAGTTTTATACTGGGCTTTTTGATTTAAATAAAAAATTTTAATTTTGTCTTCATTATTTATTATTTCATTTGTATTAATATTTTCAAGAATTTTT
>JAZUAY010000083.1:0-3938 GCA_045638205.1 Bacilli bacterium | reverse complement strand
ATTCTTCAATTAAACTTTCTTTTTGCATATATTTTTACCTCTTAATTTATTATAATATATTTTAAAATTTTTCATTTATCTTGCCATAGTTTACTTTTTATATCCTGCTATTTTTCTTGTTAAAGTTTTTACTTCTTCTTCTGTTGCACTAGTTTTACAAATCTTATCATATTTATATTTTAATGTTTCAAGAGTATTTTGATATGGTTTATAATCATCAATTATATTTTCAGTTTTATAAAAACATACACATCTATTCATTATAGGTTTTGATGGATATAGTAAAATAGCCCCAGTTGGTCTAAATTCATCTGAAAGCATACACCCATTATAATCTTTTAAAATACAAGGGTTACTGTCAATCATTGGATTAAAATATGAATATGTATCCAATTGTCCACATGGACCAAGTACATATATATTGTTATTACTATTATCTTTAACGGAACTAACTCTTATAAGACCAATTTCCATGATTCCTTTCATATAGTCTAAATCGTTTATATCAATAAAATCATTAGGAGAGAATATACATGGTATATGATTACAACATTCCCCACAATTTTTACAAGCATCATGATTAATAAAATAATTTAAAATATTGTCTTCATTGACATTTCTCTTACCTACTTCTGATAATAATGGATAAAAGAAATCATACAAGCCTTTCTTTTTTTTAGCAATATATTGTTTTTCTTTAGTCATATCAAAACTCCCCCTTGTCGATGTATTATATCATATTTATAGTAAACTTCAAGTTTTTTACTCATTTTTAACTAGAAAAATTTTAAATATGCAAAAAGTCGAATCTTGGGCAGTAAAACACACTACTTTGGTCAATTACGAGATATTTTACAATATTTTAAGCAAACTAAAAATTCCTTGTAAAATAAAGGAATTCTCGTAATATTTCAAAATCTAAAAACATATCTTTCTATAATATGATACAAAATAACATACATGGTTATTAGGGAATAACTCTTTAAATTCTGAATAAAGTTGTCCTGCAAGAGTCTTGTTGTGTGCTAATACTAGAGTTTTCTTACCAACATTTTTTATAACATTAGCGATTGTAAAAGTTTTTCCTGTTCCTGTTGCTCCTAGTAAAACCTGTTCTTTTTTACCTTCTTTAATACCACTTACTAATTTTTCTATCGCATTCGGTTGGTCTCCACTTGGTTTATATTTAGATACTAATTCAAACATAAGAGTCACTCCTTTCTTATTTATTATGTCCATTATTAATAAAAAAATCATGTTATTCTAGTTGCAAATACAGTAATATTTTATCATTAATAATACAACAAAACAAGGATATGTCCTTGTTTTATCATTTTTTATTTTAGTTATTTACTTATTATTTGATGGTAATAATGGTATGATTCTTCCAACAAATTCATTAAAGTTTTGTGATTGTAATACAACTTTTCCTGGACCAGTAATTTTTGTTAGAAAAATCCCTTCTCCGCCTAATAAAATATTTTTAACACCTTTTACTGTTTCTATTTCATATTTACATGTTTTATCAAAACATACAACATTACCAGTATCAACTAGTATAGACTCTCCTGCTTGTAATTCTTTTTTTGTAATATTTCCATCTACTTCTAAGAATACCATGCCATCACCATGAATATCTTGTAAAATAAAGCCTTCTCCACCAAATAATCCTGTACCTAATTTTTTATTGAATGCTATATCACATTTTACAGTTTCTTCTCCACATAAGAAAGCTCTTTTTTGTGCTATTATTCCATCACTACCTTTTAAATCTACTGGTATAATTTCTCCAGGTACTGTTGATGCAAATGCTATTTTTGATCCATCTTTTAATGATTTATATGTGCTCATAAACATACTTTCTCCAGAAAACATTCTGCCTAAACCTTTCATAATTCCACCTTTTGTGTTAGTACTCATTTCAAAAGATTCATCTCTCCAGCACATACCTCCACTTTGAGTATATACTTCTTCACCACTTTTTAATGTCATTTCAACATATGGAACAGTGTTTCCAATTACTTCATATTTTTCCATCTTTACTTCCTTTCTTTATATTATTGTATCATGTATATTTTAAAATGTCAGTACTATTATTTAAATAATTATCATTTTATAGATATAAATATTAAATTAAAAAATATTTTCTAAGTTTGATATCTATTTCTTATTTTTTTAAGTCTTTATTATTTGATATTTTTTGTTTAGTAAAATAATCTTTTATTGGTAATAATAGTTCTTCATTATCTTTGAATATAATTTTAAAATAAAAATTAGTTTTTGATAGTTTATAATTAATATCAAAATATTCCTTTTATGTAATTAGGTTTTTCATCATTATCAATTTCAAAAAAATCTTTTCTTGCTAACTAACCTATTATTTTCATGTTAAACTACTTATTCTATTTATTAAATAGTTGTTTAATTTTTATTTTTATCTTTTGTTTTTCGTTTTTAGTTAACCTTTGGTATTCATAATCATTTAAACTAGTTTTTTTTAAGATTTTATTTTCTTTTTCTCTAATTTTTTTTCTTTCAGAAGATGAATATTTTATTGGTATTAATGGTTTTAAATATATGTTATTCATTTTTAAAAGCTCCTTTTATCTAATATATTATAAATTTTATTTTAGCATTAATTATATAATAAAACAAGTAGGTTAATCTACTTGTTTTAATCATTAAATAATATTTATAAAAAATACTATTTTTATAAATTACTCTTTTACTAATACTTTGGTACCATAATTTACATTTTCTGAAATTTCCATTGCTGCATCATATGGCATATTTACACATCCATGAGAACCACTATATTTATATATTTCTCCACCAAATTCACCTCTCCATGGTGCATCGTGAAGACCTTGTCCACCGTTAAATTTCATCATAACATGGACATAACTTCTATAACCTGGTCCTACTAGATATCTATTATGACTTATTTCAAATATTTCAAATAGTCCTTTTGATGTTGGTGTTGAATTCTTTCCAGTAACTACAGGAGATGTTAATTTTTCTTCACCATCCTTATATAATGTTGCTGTCTGGTCTGATATATCAACTACTACAAAAATATCGTCTAAATCTTCTACTTGTTCTTTGTTAATATATCCTATTATTCCGTTATAGTCTGTTATATAATATTTCTTACCTGATTTATAAACTTTTAAGGTTTCACTTGATGGTATTTCACTTATTTCTTCTTTTCTTTTTTTATCATCATATAGTTTAATAGTTTCAGGTACATATACTGTTTTCTTTGGTTTTGTAAGTATTTCTGTTTCTTCTTTTTCTTCAACAAATTTACTATTTATATATGCATCACTATCATTATATTTTACTTTATACCAAGAATCATTTTCTTTTTCTATCATATCAATAGTATTATTATTGTTTAATACTCCTAATACCTCACTATCTTCATTTGGCAACTTTCTTATATTTACTGTTGCTGTTGCTATTAGTTTTTTAGTAGTTTCCACTGCTATTAATTTTTTTGGATCCTTTTCTACTTCTTCTTTTTCCTTAAAAACTATTTCTTTATCACCTTTAACTGCTACATATTTAATATGTTCTGCTTTTTTATCTATTTCTTTTTCAATTTTATCTTTGTTACTTTTTTCTTTTTCTGCTCTACTAGAATTAATATTTCCTACAACTCCTGCACAACATAAACTAAGTGAACCTGCTAATATTAATGATGATATTTTTTTCATATTTAAATTCATTTTATCCCTCTTTTCTGTACCGACTACATATTATAACACTTTTTTTATTTTTTGTCTACTAATTTTTTTGCTTTGTTGATTAAAATTCAAAGTTCTCGTTATATATATCAATGGGAATTTAGTAGTAGAAACTTAGTAATTAGTCAAGGACGAACAAAGTGAGTTCATTTTAATCCTTGACTAATTATATCGAATTATAATATTTTA
>JAZUAY010000082.1:0-4431 GCA_045638205.1 Bacilli bacterium | reverse complement strand
TACTTGATATATCTCTAGCGTCTGATGGTATTACACTTGCTTGAAAGATATGTGATGCTCCTACTTCTATTTCTGCATCACTTGATAAACTTATTGCACTGGCTAACTCATTTTGTACTGTTACTACACTTGTTGCAGTATGTCCTTTGGCATCTTTTGCTGTTATTGTGGTTGAACCTGCTACTAATCCTGTTAGGCTACATACTGCAGTTGCAGAAGTTGTTTCTATCTCTCCACTAGAGTTTGTACTTCCTCCACTACAACTTATACTTGCTTTTGTTGCATCACTATTACTCCAGTAAATAGTTTTATCTCTTGAGTTTGATAGATTTAAGTTTGCAGTGATTGTTGTACTTGAATTTCTATCTATTGTAACATTTGGTTTATCTATTGTTAGTCCTGTTGATTCTGGTTCCTCAATTGTTACTGTTATTGATTTTGCTGTTGCACCTGGATTACTTGCACTTTTTACTGTTAATGTTGCACTTCCTGCTCCTTTGGCTGTTACTTTTACTTTATTGGCAACTACTGATTTACTACTTCCTGTTCCACTTGCATTTGCTTCAGTATACTTCTCTATATGCAATACACTTGAATCACTTGTGGTCCATTCTACTTCATTACTATTGGCATTGGCAGGTGTTGTTCCTGCTTCTAATATTGCGCTACTTCCATCAATTGTTTCTCCACTTGCCTCACCTGGTGCTATTAGATTTAGTTCTGTTATATTATCTTCTATTTCTACTCCTGTTGGTTCTGGCTTATTGACTGTTACTACACAACTTGCACTATGTCCTTTTGAATCTGTTGCAGTAATGGTCGCAGTCGCTGTTGTTCCACTTATACTCTGTGCTGTGACATTACCATTTGAATCTACTACTGCTACATCAGTGTTAGATGAAGCCCATGTTACACTTTTATTTGTTGCATAATCTGGTAGGACTGTTGCACTTAATTGTTCGCTTTCTCCTTCTTCAAGTGTCATACTATTTTTATTTAAACTTATACTACTTACATTGATATGTGAGTCTGTTCCATAGACATTTACTTTTATTGTAAAGAATTTACTCTCTCCTGTTACTTGATAGTCCTCTGCTACCCACATTCTTAAAATATAATAATCTGTTCTTGTTGTAGTTGTTGAGTCACTATGTAGTAGCATTTCTCCAGCAGGTGTGCCTATTTCAGTTGTTGCATTAACCCCACTAAATCCTGTTGGTGCTAACACTTCACTGTATGTTCCTTCTGCACCTGTCGTACTTTTTTCTAAATAAATTCTAACATCATTATTTCCTAAAGTTGATGCATTATCTTTCACTGCACTTACTTCATAACCTACTGCTGTGTTATTTCCTGTTGTTACTGTTACTGTAAAACCAAAAGTATTACCTTCTCCAGTAAGTTGCTTTCCATCATTATCACTTATTGGAAATGCATCTGTTAAAGTTATTCCATTTGTCGCTTCATTATAATTCATTGTTATTGTACTAGTTGTTACTTTATTACTCTTAGTACCTAACCCAGTATAGTTAAATGCTGCATATGTTATTCCTACAACTGCAATTATTATAAACATCAATGCTACAATTGAGACAATAGTCTCTTTTTTATTGTTATTTACTAGTTTTCTAAAACTCTTTTTTAAATTATCCATCTATACTCTCCTTACTTTTTTATTATATATCAGTGTGATGTCAAACTATGTATTTTTATGTTGTAATAATTTAATATTAGTTATTCATTGTTTACCATAGTTAATATAATTATTTTGCTATCCTATACTATATATTTTAACCTATAGCCCACTTTATGTCAATAAAATTAATTTATAATTTTAAAATGAGATAGTAAGAAGGAATTATTATGGATTTAAGACAAAAAGATTTTAAAATGAAAGAATTAAGAGAAGATAACGATTTATTTCAAAAAGATATTGCTAAGTTTTTAGATGTTCCTAAAGAAACTTATTCAAGTTGGGAAAATCAATATTATGAACCACCTATGGAACAATGTAATAAACTTGCTAATTACTATCATGTTACACTTGATTATTTATTAGGTTTATCTCCTAATCATAAATATGTTAAAAACTATGCTGATATTAATTGGGATATATTTATAAAAAGACTTAGAAAATGTAGAAAAGATAAACATTATACTCAAGCTTTTGTTGGTGATAAGATGGGATTTCCTCAAACAACTTATTCTAATTTTGAAAACGGCATTAACAAACCTACTGCTTTTAAAGTTGTTATTATGGCTAAATTCTTTAATACATCTATAGATTATTTATTTGGTAGAAATAATAATCCTGTTATTGATATAACTAATAGTAGAAATAAATCTATTAAATTATAAACTTTTTACTTTTTAATACATATAATAATTTAGGTGATGATAAATGTTTAACAATCCTATGATGTATTCTAATATGACAGGTAATTTAGCTAGACCAACTATTTTTCGTGGTCTTCTTGGTGGTTTTAGAGGTATTAACTGGAGTGGACTTTTGTCTAATACTCAAAAAACTTTAGGTATTATTAATCAAACTATTCCTATTGTTTATCAAGTTAAACCTATTGTTAATAATGCTAGAACATTATTTAGAATTAATGATGCTTTAAAAAGTGATGATAATTCTAATAATAATATTAGTAATAATCAAAATAATAATGTAAATAATAACAATAATTATGATAATAAACCTGTTTTCTATATTTAGAAAGTATGTCAAAAGAAATTCACACATAATAAAAAAGGAACACTTGATTTGTTGCATGTTGAAGTGTTGCCGATTTCAAGTCAGTTCCACCTAAATCATTGCTGAGTTAGGTGGATTTTTCTATATTATTGCTACATAGAGTAATAATATAAGAAGCAGGATAATTATTACTTGAGTAAAGATTAAAAAATCTTTTTTGTTCATATTCTCCACCTCCTTCCTTTTTAGGAATTCGGCTCCACCCAACTATTAAATGTTCCTATATTTTATATTGCTATATATAAATATCAAAATCAAGACGAAATGTAAAAAATAAAACGTTTTTTCTACAAAAAAACTAACTTAATTGTTAGTCTTTTTTGTTATTATATTTTTTTATAAATTCTTCTTTATATTCTAAAATATTATCATTTTTAATAGCTTCTCTTAATTCTTCTGTTAACTTAATTAAAAATCTTATGTTATGAATTGATAGTAAAGTTTTTCCTAACATTTCATCTACACTAATTAAGTGTCTTATATATGCTTTGGTATAATGTTTACATGTATAACAATCACATTCTTTTTCAACTGGTGTAAAATCTTCTTTAAATTTAGCATTGTTTAAATTAATCTTACCATATCTTGTAAAAGCATTACCATGTCTTGCTAAACGTGTTGGTAATACACAATCAAAGATATCTACTCCTCTTATTACTGATTCAATTATATCTATAGGATCTCCTATTCCCATTAAATATCTTAGTTTGTCCTCTGGCATATATGGAATTGAATAATCTACTGCTTTATACATATCGTCTTTACTCTCACCATCATTAGCTACTCCACCAATACTATAACCATCAAAGTTTAATTTTGTTGTTTCAAGTGCTGAGGTTTTTCTTAAATCTTTATATGCTCCACCTTGAATTATTCCAAATAAGGCTTGATTTTTATTATTATGTACCGCTTTTCCTCTTTTAGCCCATCTTATAGTTCTTTCAATACTACTTTTTAAATATCCATAATCAGCACTTGCTGGTGGACATTCATCAAATGACATCGCTATATCACTGTCTAATTTATTCTGAATTTCTATTGATTTTTCTGGTGTTAAAAATAATTTTTGACCATCAATATGACTTTTAAAATGTACTCCTTCTTCTGTTATGTCTTTCTTTTTATTTTTTGCTAGTGAAAACACTTGAAAACCACCACTATCTGTAAGAATAGGTCCATTATAATTCATAAAACTATGTAAACCACCAGATGCTTTAATTAAATCTTCACCTGGTCTTAACCATAAATGATAAGTATTAGCTAGTATTATACCAGCATTAGTTTCTTTTACTTGTTCTGGAGTTAAGCCCTTTACTGTTGCTTTTGTACCTACTGGCATAAACATAGGTGTAGAGTACTCACCATAATCTGATATTATTTTTCCTAGTCTTGCTTTAGTATTTTTTTCAGTTTTTATTAATTCATATTTTATTTTTCCCATGGTTCACCTATTTTTCTAATCTTTTACGTAATATTTTATATTTTTCCTTTCTAACACGTTGTTCTTCTTTTATATATGCTTTATTTAATATTTCATTACTATAATTTTTATCTATAAAATCACTTAATAAAAATGATTCTAAACTTTCATCATAGTTTAATAATGCTTCCATTAAATCAAATCTATTAAGATCTTTTGGTATATCAAAATAATTTTCTCTATTATTACT
>JAZUAY010000081.1:0-1513 GCA_045638205.1 Bacilli bacterium | reverse complement strand
CTCCCTATTTTCTCAAAGTAGGTTACTTTCCGAAAGTAGCTTTATAATATGATTTTATCATACTTTTAGTTAAATTGAAATAAAATTTTTAATAAAATATTTTTGGTCAAATTAGTTTTACATATTATATATTAATGAGTTTCTTTATTTTCTTAAAGTAACGTACTTTGAGAAAATAGGGAGCGTGTATTATATGATAAAAATTAATAAAAAAGAAACTATAATGTCAGTATCTGCACTATTATTTATAGTGCTTGTTGTAATAGGAATAACATATGCCGCATTTAACTATACTGGATTAGGTACTAAAAGTAATAAAGTAACAACTAGTACTATAACAATGAATTATAATGAAGCAACAAATGGAATAACATTAACAGATGCATTTCCAATAAGTGATAACGATGGAAAGCAACTTACTGGTGAGGGAAGAACTTTTAGCTTTACAGTAACAGTAACAACAGGAAATAATACAGCAGTAGGTTATGAAGTAAGTGCAGTAAAAGATAATACATCAACTCTAGGAAACAATGATGTAAGAATATATTTAGAGAAAAGTACAACAGGAGCAGAGGGAACATATTCTTCTGTATTAGAACCAACTGGATTTAGTCCAATAAATGCCACAACAGAAATAGGTACACCTGCTGGAGAGATGTTACTACATAGTGATAGTACAACTACAACAAGAACAGATTATTATATCTTAAGAATGTGGGTAGCAGAGGACTATATTGTAACAGGGGAGAGTAAGTTTTTTACAATAAAAGTAAATGTCTATGGAACAGATTCACATATTAATACTAGTGGAATAAGTTTAAATAAAAATAGTTTAACATTAGATGAAGGAGAAAGCGAGCAATTAAGTGCTACAGTACTACCAGAATATGCAACAGATAAAAGTGTAACATGGTCTTCATCTAACACAGATGTAGCAGTAGTAGATAGTTCAGGAAATGTAACAGCCCAAAGTATAAGTGGAATAACAGCAACTGCGACTATTACTGCAACTGATAGTAAGGGGCATTCTGCAACATGTACAGTAACAGTCAATAAACCAGAGCCAACTGGTGTTGAGATAGAAGATAATATAACAGAACTAAATCTAATTGCACCAGGACAGACATCAGGAGGGACAACAGAAGGAAGCAGTGCAATATTAGAAGCAGGAACAACACCATCCAATGCCAACAGTAATGAAGTAGAATGGACAACAAGTGATAGTGATGTATTAGATATTGAAAGGTATACAGAAAGCGTAGCAAGTGGAACAGGAAGTAGTAAAAGTGTGGTAGCAAACAAGGTAAAAGTAACTGCTAAAGGAGCAGGAAGTGCAACACTAACTGTAAAGAGTGCGAGTAATCCAAGTGCACCATCAAAAAGTATTACAGTTACAATACAAGAACCAGAATCAACAGGACTAAGTATAGATAAACCAAATGTAACAATAGATAGAAATAGTAGTACAACTATTAATGCAACATTAAACCTATCAAACTCAAGAGATAAAACT
>JAZUAY010000080.1:0-3253 GCA_045638205.1 Bacilli bacterium | reverse complement strand
TAAAAAAATCATTTTTTAAAAACTTTAAGACTTTATTATTAATATTGGGTAATACTTGTATATTTTATACATTGAGTAATATATTTACGTACTTTTTAGATAATAAATTTTTAATAACTCTAATATCAGGACTACTTGATTTAACTAAAGGTGTTATTTTAACTAATGATTTAAAAATAACTAATTTTTACAAAATATTATTAATATTAACATTTATTGATTTAGGTGGTTTAAACATTAATTTTCAAGTAAAAGAAATTATATCAAAAACAAAACTAGAGTATAAATACTTCTTATTAGGAAGAATATGTACTCTAGCTATTAGTATTATATTATTATTTTTAACCACCACAATAGGAATAGTCTAATGGGGAAGAAATAAGAATATGATTATCTACTTCTACATTAGGATTTGAAATAGTTATATCTAAATTAAAATATGAAAACCCTAAACTATTATAGAAAAGTCCATCACTATCTAATATATATTTATTTGAATAATCTCTATAAGTTCCTGTATCAACTACATTAATATTTGTATTAATTGAAGAAAAACGACTTATATTACACTCAGTACTATTGCAATTAGGATTAGCATCTACATTAGGTAACTCATAGTGAATTGTAGACATACCACTACCTTTATAATCTTGATATTCTATATAATTACTACTTACATTAGTATCACTAGAATTAATAGTTAATGTTTTATAATATATTGAACCAAAAGGTTTCTTAAAATATAATTTAAAAGTATATTTAGAACTTGTTTTAGCTTCTAATGCCACTGCCTGTAAATTATGATATATTATATCATCTTGAACAATTTTAGTCATAATATTTTTATATTCAATAATATCACTCTTAATAGTTTCTTCAACTTCTTCAGTTTGATATGTCATAATAACATGAAACATAGAGATAACAACACCTGAAACAACTGCCATAGCAAGCACTACTTCAACTAAACTAAGTCCTTTATTATTTATCTTTACCATGGTAACACCTCAATTGATGCATAAGTATAATAAACTCCCCTACTATTAGTAGATGAATCATGTTCTACTTCTACAATAAGTAATAAACTATTATTATGTGATGAATTTGCATAACCATGTGTTGGTAAAGTTCTAATATATTCTTTAAAGGACCTTGTAGAAACATCACTTTCTGTTAAAGTTCTATTTTTATATTTAGTAAGTATTATATTTTTTACTCTAGCAGCATGCATATATTGATTACATATATACCTGTTATTTTTAACATCACCTGATATAACATTAGGGTCTTCCGCATTATCCAAATTCTCACAAAAATCATTTGTATATGTATATTTTTCTGATTCATCACCCAAGTAAATATCTTCTGCTGCAACAGGAGTATTCTTATACTGAACAACACCATTTACTAATTTACATCCACTACCTTGCTTAACACATTCAAAAGCCTTAGTTTCAAATAAAGCATTATGATTAGCATAATTATCTCTAACTTCTGCAAAAGTAAGTGTATTATCAGTTTCTAACATCTTTTTTAAATAAAACGCAACATATTTAGTATCTAAATCCTCATATTTTTCACTTGCTTCATACTCACCCTTTAAAGGATATACTAAAGTGTAAAGCATTCCAAAAATAGAAACCACTGAAACTGTTACAATTAATGTCTCTACCAAAGCAAAACCATTATTACCTAATATTCTTTTCATATTTTTCTAGCTTCCTTCTTGTAAATATTCCAACTATATTATATAATTATATTATAATAGAGAAGACAAAATTTGTAAAGAAGAATTTTAAAAGGGAGTGTACGCTAATGATAACATTTAATTTTGCCCAAACACCAATTACCAAAATTGCAGATAGTATTATAATAGATGCCTCAAATAAAGGTACATCTGATATACATCTAGACCCTAGAGAAAATGGACTAATGATAAGATTTCGTATAGATGGTGATTTAAAAGATTATGCCTACATTCCAAAAGTATATGAAAGAAACCTTTCTACAAGATTAAAATTAATGAGTGGTATGAACATAACCGAAAGTAGACTTCCACAAGATGGAGCGATAAAAGGAAAATTTGGTGGTAAAGAACTTGATATGCGTGTTTCAGCGCTACCTACTAATGAAGGCGAAAAAATAGTTATCCGTATCCTAGACTACTCAAGAAGTTTATCAGGACTTGGAAGTCTAGGTTTTAATCCAGAAAATTATCAAAAATTACTACGTATGATAGGAAACCCAAATGGAATTATATTAGTTACTGGAGCCACTGGTTCTGGTAAAAGTACAACAGTTTATTCTATTTTACAAGCACTTAATAAAGAAGAAACTAACATCATAACTGTAGAAGACCCAATAGAAATGAATATTGAAGGAATGAATCAAGTACAAGTTAACTCTGAAATTGGACTTGATTTTGCAGCAGTACTTAGATCTATTTTAAGACAAGACCCAAATGTAATATTAATTGGAGAAATTCGTGATAGTGAAACAGCACAAATTGCCGTACGTGCATCAATAACAGGACACTTAGTTTTATCAACAATACATACCAATAATTCATTATCAACTATAGAAAGACTTTTAGATATGAACGTTGAAAAATACTTATTATCAAGTGCAATATCAGGAATTATATCACAAAGACTTGCAAAAAAAATATGTCCACATTGTAAAATAAAAAAAGAAACTACACCATATGAAAAGAAAGTATTTAAATTAGCACTTGATAGAGATGTAGATGAATTATATACTGCAAATCCTGAAGGATGCAAAGAATGTTCTCACGGATATAAAGGTCGTGTTGCCATACAAGAAGTATTAGAAATTGATGATGAAATAAGAGAAGTTATAAATAATTCAACTTCAGACAAAACAGAATTAAGAAAACTAGTTTATGGAACTGGTAGTGTTATTACCCTACTTCAAGATGCATTAGGAAAAGTATTAACTGGAGAGACATGTTTTGATGAAGTTTATAGAATAATTGAAGTAGATAATGATATAGATGATAGTTGTTTAGCAACAGGTAAAAATCCAGAAGAATTGAGAAAATTAGCAGAAGAGCTAGCAAAAGAAGCAATAGAAAAAAGTGGAGGTTCTAACCTACCACCTAAAAAAGAAGAAGAAAACAAAAACGTAGTAAATTTAGTAGGTAGTAAGACTAAAGAAGAAATAGAGAATGAAAGAAAGAAAAAAGAAGAGGAATTAAAAAAATTAAAAGAAGAAAAAGATAAGAAAAAACAAG
>JAZUAY010000079.1:0-4152 GCA_045638205.1 Bacilli bacterium | reverse complement strand
TTTTTTATTTGTTGTATTTTTTTATTAATCTCTATTATTCTTTCATTTGTTCTGTTATTTACCATAAAATGATTTATTATTGGACTATTAGTATTATTTACTGGATATAATGATTCTACATATATTTTGCAATTTGGAAACTTTTGATGAATTAACTTAACTATTTTATTTATATTATCAATTATATAATCATTACTTTTTCCATAAATAATATCATTTGTTCCAATTAATAAAAATACTTTTGATGGATTATACTGATAAACTCGACTCTTAATGTTATTTAGAATATCATCTGTTGAATTACCACTAATTCCACTATTAACTACTAAATAATTATTATAATATTCTTTCAAATTATAAAAATCTGTTAAAGAATCCCCTAAGAATACTACGTTATTATGTAATATACCATTATTGTCAAAATAATAATCTTTACCATCTATTTTGTGTATTCCTTTTAGTTTCTCATTATTATTATAGTAGTACGTATTATCATTTTCATAATACCACCCATTAATTGCTTCATTTATTTCATAGTAATCTGAGTAAGTATAATCTCCATTTTCATTTCTTGTAACATCTACATTCTTGCCATTTATAATTAGTGTGAATTCTTCATTGAAACTATAACCTTCATTTGCTGTGATTGTTAATTTATAACTATAATTATGACCATTAACAAAAATGTCATTTTTATTCATAACAGTATGGCTAGTTTCATCAGTCCAAATTTCTGTATAATTATAACTATCATTATCTAATTCTATATCAGAAAAACTAGTATTTGCAACTGGCGTTTTAAAATTATCTATATTAATACTATTTATTATTTTAGTTTCTGCTATTACCTTATTAGGAAATACTAACATCATCGCTATTATTATAGTTAGTATTATTTTAGGTAAAAAATGTTTTTTTCCTTTCATATTTATCACACTCATACATAATATCTTTGATTTTTATTATACAATAAAATCCTTATTTTGTATATATTCTTTTTTAATATTGCTAAAAAAAGAACATATTTTAATGTTCTATATTAATCTATCACTTGATTTTGAATTTAATTTAAGATCTGCTATTCTGCCATCTTTATATGCATAATATCCAGCGGAAGCTATCATTGTTCCATTATCAGTGCAATATTTCATTGGTGGAAAAGTAATATCTACATTTAATTCTTCTGCTAGTTTTGTTAAACTTTCTCTTAATCCTTTATTTGCTGCTACTCCACCTGCTACTACTACATGTTTAATATTTCCATTTTTTATTGCTTTCTTTGCTTTTATAACTATACTTTCTACTGCCACTTTTTGAAAACTTGCTGCAAGATTTTCCTTGTTTATGGTGTTACCTCTTTGTTCTTCATTATGTACTAAATTTATTACGGCACTTTTTAAACCACTAAATGAAAAGTTATAACTATCGTCTTTGAGTGGTACTGGTAATTTGTATGTTGGATTCCCTTCATGTGCTAACTTATCAAGTTTTGGTCCTCCAGGATATGGTAGGTCGATTACTCTTGCTACTTTATCATAACACTCTCCAATTGCATCGTCTAAAGTTCCACCTAATTTTTTAAATTTATAATGATCATTCATTAGAACAAGCTCCGTATGACCTCCACTAACTACTATGGCAAGTAGTGGAAACTCTAATTCTTTAACTAGGCTATTGGCATAAACATGTCCTGCTATATGATGAACTGGTATTAAGGGCTTGTTATATATCCATGCTAAAGTTTTGGCAGCTTCAAGTCCTATTAATAATGATCCTATTAAACCTGGTCCATAAGTTACGGCAATCATGTCTATTTCATCCATAGTCATATTTGCTTTTTCTAAACACTCTTCAAGAACAATAGTAACATTTTTAACATGATTTCTACTTGCTATCTCTGGTACTACTCCTCCATAACTTTTATGAATATCTATTTGAGACGATATTACTGTTGCAATTTCCTCACTACCATTTTTAACAATGGAAAAACTTGTCTCATCACAACTACTTTCTATTCCTAATATGTATACATCTTTCATTTTTACTACACCTACTTACTACTCATTAATTTTTCTTCGGCCTCTGTTAATTTTAAATAATTAGGATTAACACTATGTGGATTTATATTTTTCTTATTCTTATACTTTTCCACAATTTTTTTTATGTTTGGTTTATATATAGTTTTTTCACCTTGAATATCAATCTTATCATTGGTTATTATTAAGTAATTATCTAACTCTTTTAATTTTTCTTTTATTATTTCTAATTTAACATGGCTTTGTGGAAAGATTTCTTTATATTCTTTATTAAATATTCCACCGTAAACAAATCCACGTCTAGCATCAATTAATGGTACATAATAATCATATCCTGTATTAGATATAGCCATTGCCTCTAAGCTTGAAATTGTTGTTATATTCTTTTTTAAAGCATAAGCATAAGTTTTGGCAATAGTTATTCCTATTCTGATTCCTGTGAAACTTCCTGGCCCATCAACAACAATTATTTTATCCACATCATTTGGGGATAAATTTACTTTCTTAAACATGTTATCCAATTCTTTTACTGCATACTTAGATAAATTATTGTCTAGTTTTTCTTGATATTCTATTAATAATTTATCATTTTCCACAATTCCTGTGTATAAAAAGAAAGAGGATGTATCTATATATAAGACTCTCATAGAACAGCCTCACATAAATCCTCATATTTCTTACCATGTGGTGTTATAATTATTTTTCTTTTCTCTTCACCTATTACATTTATTTTTATATCTAATCTATTTTTTGGTAAATAATCTTCTATACTTTCAGCCCACTCTATGATGCATATACCACCTTTTTTATAGTATTCTTCTAATCCTAAATCTTCTACATTACCATTTAATCTATATACATCCATATGATATAATGGCATTTCACCTGATGTATATTCCTTTATTATATTAAAAGTTGGACTGGTAACATCTTCTTCTACTTCTAATGAATGTGCAAACCCTTTTGTAAATACCGTTTTTCCACTTCCTAAATCACCATCTAAACATATTATCATATTTTTAAATTTTTCTGATTCAATATTTTGTGCTAACTCTATTGTATCAGTTTCATTATATGCTATTACTTTATAATTCATTTTTTCATCACCTATTAATCATTATATAGAATTATTTTATTTTATACAATAATTATTTGCTATATTTTACTAAATTTGGCAAATTTATATGTAAATAATTGTTTTTACTCTTTTATTTTAGTAATAATTTTAATATAATTAGAATAGATTGTACAAATAATGGGGAGATGTTTTAATGGCAAAAAAAAGAGGAAGGAAAAGTAGAAGACTTGTACTTAAAAATAAAAAAGTATTTTATATAATAATTATAGTCTTATTAATAAGCCTTTTAGATAATGCCTTTAGTGTATATCACTTTTTAACTTTTAATCACAAAAAAGTTAAAACTGTTATAAAGACAAAAGTTAAAACAAAAGAAGTAGTTCCAGAAAATGTATTGTTTTTAGGAGATTCTATTACAGAATTTTATGATTTAAATAAATATTATCCAGATAAAATGACTGTTAATAGTGGTATAAATGGTAATAAAACTTCTGATATTTTGGATAATATGCAAGAGCGTGTCTATAGGTATAATCCGTCAACAGTATTTTTATTGATTGGTACTAATGATATGCATGCCAGAAAAGATAATGATTATATAACAGATAATATTAAAAAAATTATTGACAGTATTAAAGAAAATAGAAGTAATGCTAAAATATATGTAGAAAGTGTTTACCCTATTAATGATACTGATGATGATAAAATTGATTTAGATATGGTTGGGTACAGAACTAATAAAAAAATTAAAGATTTAAACGAAAAAATTAAGGTTCTTTGCGAAGAAGAAAAAATTACTTATATAGATATGTATAGTTTACTTGTAGATGAAAGTGATAATCTTAACATTGAATATACTAAAGAAGGTTTACATATGTCTGAGGAGGGCTATGAAGTTATTACAAAAAAGCTAAATGAATATATTAGCTAATTCATTTAGTTTTCTTTTACAATATAAATGCTTTTTATAAATTTGTTAAATTTATCATTTGTTTTTTGTATTATTCTTTGTTTTCCTAAAAATTTAAATATGAATTT
>JAZUAY010000078.1:0-4842 GCA_045638205.1 Bacilli bacterium | reverse complement strand
ACTTCATTATTATTTAAAGGATAATAAAAACTTTCTTTAATATATAAATTATCTTTATAATAATTCTTATCTACTCTAAAATGATTTTTATCAATTATATTATATCTAGTATATTTATTAAAGATTTTTTCAAATAGATATTTAGAACTATCATAATGATTAGGATCTTTTAAATTAACAGATAGTAATGTCATATTATTTTTTCTAGCATAGCTAACTAAAGTTTTAGAAGCTTTAGGAGTATAACCTGTTTTTCCACCCAAAGAATATTTATAAAGTTTTAAAGATTTATTACGATTATACCATAAATAACTTTTCATATTAGTTTTAGTTTTATATTTATATGTTTTAATAACTTTTCTATATAAAGGATATTTTTTATATGCATATCTTGCAAGTTTTGCCATATCAGATGCTGTAGAATAATTCTTACTATCTTCATCAAGACCATGAGGATTTTTAAAAACTGTGTTATTCATACCTAATTTTTTAGCAGTTTCATTCATTTTATTAACAAATTTTTTATCTCCCATATTATATGCTAAAACAACTGCAGCATCATTACCACTTCTAAGCATCAATCCATATAATAAATCTTTAACACTAATTTCTTCACCTACTTCTACATAAATATTAGTGCCATACATTTTTAAAACTTCATCACCTACTGTTATTTTTTTATTAACATCCATATTTTCCATTACAACAACAAAAGTCATAATTTTAGTAGTACTAGCAATTAAAAGTTTATCATTAATATTATTTTGATATAATACCCTACCACTATCAACATCCATAACCATAGAAGAAGTTGATGTATCACTTGCATAAACACTTATAGGAAAAATAAAAAGTATAAATAAAAAAAGCATAAATTTCTTCAAAGTAATCACCTAAGAAATTATATGCTTAAATTATTTAATCAATTCTTTCAAATAATAATTTTAAAGATTTTATATCAATATCACCACTAATTACAGCTTCTTCCCATTTATATTCATCTAAATCTAACATTTCTTTAATTTTTAAACTAGCTTTAGGAGTAAAAGGAGCGATTAGATTAGAAATATTACTAATCATATAAATACAAGTATAAGTTATATTATTAAATGTATCTATATCTTCTTTTACTTTTATCCAAGGTTCATTATCATCATAATATTTATTGCCCACTGCTATATATTCAAACACTTCTTTAATAGCATTTTTTAATTCCCCTGCTTCAAGTAACTTACCTACTTTATTATAAGTATCAACTGTTTTATTAATAATATCTTTATCAATAGTTCCTTCAGTTATTTTACCATCAAACTTTTTATTAATGAAACTTAAATTTCTATTAACAAAGTTCCCTAAAACACCAACTAAGAATTTGTTATGTGCAAGTTTTATATCTTCATAGCTACAATTTATATCTTTAGTTTCTGGTCCATTAAAGATAAAGTAAAAACGTAAAGTATCAGAATTAAATGTTTCTAAAAGTTCATTAGCAGTAATTAAATTACCTTTACTTTTACTCATTTTTTCGTTATTCAAATTAACATAAGCAGAAGAAATCATATAATCAGGCAATCTATAATTATTTTTCATTGCTTTTATTAATGCGGGATAAATTGTTGAGTGAAAAGGAATATTATCTTTACCATGAACATAATAAGTAAATAAATCTTTATTACTATCACTCATAAATTTATCAAAATCTATTCCACGTTCCATACTTACTTTGTAAGCTACTGATAAATATCCTAAAACTGCTTCAAACCAGACATAAATTCTTTTATCTTCATAACCTTCAATTGGTACTTCAATACCCCAATCAAGTTGTCTAGTAATTGCTCTATCAACAAGTCCTGTATCAATATATTTTTGAGCTTCACCTAAAGCATTCTTACGCCATCTATTTTTATTTTTATTAATTAATTCTTGTAAATCATCTTCAAATGCTGTTAATTTAAAATAAAGATGTTCATTTTCTTTAATAGTAGTCTCTCCACCACATATTTTACAGTGTTTATCTAATACTTCATCACTATTTAAATTAGTTAAACAACTATCACATTGTTCTCCAGTACTTTCTCCACCACATCTAGGACAAGTACCCACAATTTCTCTATCAGACAAAAATCTTTCACATTTAGGACAATAATCTTGATTATCTTTTTTAGGATAAATATAACCATTATTATACATCTTCATAAAACATTCTTGTACATAATTTTTATGATCATCACTCATAGTTTTAGAATACATATCATAACTAAAATCTAAATCTTTAAAAGTTTTAACAAATTCTTCATGATAATGACTTGCAATTTCACAAGGATCCTTACCTTCTTTTCTAGCTCGCTCAGTAATAGGAGTTCCATGACAATCAGATCCAGATACATATAAAACTGAATCTCCACAACCTCTAAAATATCTTGCTAAAATATCACCTGGAAGAAGTGCTGCTAAATGTCCTATATGTAAATAATAATTAGCATAAGGCCAAGCTCCCCCAATTAAAATATTTCTCATATTTATCATCTCTTTTCTTATCATATATTAACATAATTTATAAATTTTATCAATTATAAATAAAGAAAAATAAAGAAAATTAATTCTTTATCTTATTAATATAACCATTTATTTTACCAGTCCAAGCAGAACTTTCTGCATATCTAGGACCAATCTTTTCAACAGTGTTCAATCCTTTAGCATAATAATTTTTATAAAGGTTAAAAATAGCACCTTTAATACCTTCATCTATACTAGAATATCTTTTATAACCACCATTACAAGAAGGAGCTCCTTTTTGTCCTGCTACATTATAACAAGTTCTAGTAAGACCACTACACTTAGAATGACATCCAGATTCATGAAGCATAACTGCTGTTGCAAGATATGGATCAACTCCAAGACTAATTGAATAATGAGCAATTAACTCACCCTTATCTTTAAGCATATCATTACCAAGATGTTTATTAAGTTGAGCTGCTATTTCTTCAACAGTTTGTCCACTATATATATCACCTTGAGTAGCACTAGCAACATTTATTTTTGCAGTATTTGTAGTCTCCATTTCAACTTCTTCAACCTTATTATTGCCACCAGCTAAATTAACACTAGTAGCCAAAACTTTATTATTACTATTACTATATTCTATAAAACTATTTTTATCAGTAACGCCTATTATAATAAGTGCAATAACGATTAAGCTTACCCCCATAACTGATAAACATGCACTAACAATATGTGGTTTACTCATAATTCACCTCTTCAAAAAAAATTACAAATATATAATACCACTTATTATATTGTATGTCAATTTATACAATTGTATTAGTTAATATTACCAATTTAATTATTTCTTTATATTTCAACATTTTATTTATTTTTTACATAAAATAAATTTTAAGATATAATTATATAAAGGAGAAAAAATATGATAGAAGAAGTAATAGAAATTATTAAAAAAAGTAAAAAGACAGTAATATTTACAGGAGCGGGAGTATCAACAATAAGTGGGTTACAAGATTTTAGAAGCAAAGATGGAATATATAGTGAAACATGGGACTATCCACCAGAAGCAATATTATCACATACATTTTTTATAAACAACCCAGAATATTTTTACAAATTTTATAAGAAAAAACTAAATTCACTAAACTACAAACCAAATATTGTACATAAAGCAATGAAAAAAATGCAGGAGATGAACTTACTTAGTTCAGTAATAACACAAAACATAGATGGTTTTGATGAACAAGTTGGATTAAATGTTTTAGAACTACACGGAAGTATATATAGAAATTATTGTACCAAATGTAAAAAGGAATACCCACCAGAATTTATATTTAACAATAAAAGTATTCCAAAATGTGAAATTTGCAATAGTATAATAAAACCAGATGTAGTTCTTTATGGAGAAGGACTTGATAACAAAGTAATTGAAAAAGCTATAAAAGAAATAGAAAGTGCAGAAACATTAATAGTGTGTGGAACATCTCTTGCAGTATACCCAGCAGCAGGCTTTATAAATTATTTTCAAGGAAAGAATTTAATATTAATAAACAAAACACCTACTCCTTATGATAAGCTAGCAAATATTGTTATAAATAAAGATTTAAAAGAAGTATTTGAGAGCATTAATAATAAAATATAAGATATTATTTTTACATGATATTTTAAAAAATTATTTTTGTAATAACAAAAAGCTTTACATTATAATTGTAAAACTTTTTTCATTAATTAAATATTTCTTTTTCTTCTACCACGAATATTATCAATTTTAATATTCTTATTAGCAAACTCTTTATAATATTTATCAGTTAAAAGTTCTAAAGGATCTTTATCTAGTACTACTGATAATATTTCAATCATATCAAGAGAAGGTCTAAACTTACCTCTTTCTAAATCAGAAATGTATTTATCAGTTACACCTGCTAATTCTCCTAACTGTTCCTGTGATAGTTTTTTCTCAAATCTAAAATGCTTTAAACTTGTTCTAAATCTATCTTGTAACCCTACTGCCATAGTATATATCAACTCCTATGACATTATTTTATAAAATATCGGCAATTCTAACAACAAAGTAATAAGCGATATTATATTGCTATTTTACCATCTGGTTCAACTTTTATATTATATTTTCTATTTAATTCTTTTTTTGCATTATCAAAAATAACATTATATTCCTTATCTGTATAATTCCAAGAATCATGTAAAGAATTGTAAATAAAATTTAGATTAACATTACATTTTTTATTCTTATAATAATTATAATATAAATTTGTTACCTCACATAGCATATAAGATTCATTTTTTATATATAATTTCTTTAATTTTTCATTAAATTCTTTT
>JAZUAY010000077.1:0-5114 GCA_045638205.1 Bacilli bacterium | reverse complement strand
CAATGTTACTATAGTTTCTCCATCATTAAACATATTTATTTCGTAGTGTAATACATTTTTGTTTTTACTTAAATCTACTAAAACTTGTTTTTTTAATATGCCTTTTCCTTTACCATGAATTATTACTATTCTTTTGTTTTTTAGTTTTATGTTATCATTTATAAATTCTTTTATTAAGATGCTTGCATAAGTTCTATCACATCCATGTAAATCTAGTTTTGGTATATTATTATACATTTATTTTTTCTATTTCTGCTTGTGCTGCTGCAAGTCTTGCACTTAGAACTCTATATGGAGAACAACTTACATAATCAAGTCCGATTTTATTAAAGAATTTAATTGATTCTTTATCACCTCCATGCTCTCCACAAATGCCCAATTCAATATTTTTATTTACACCTCTTGCTAAGCGACATGATAAATCTACTAATTTACCTACGCCATTTACATCAATTGTTTTAAATGGATCTTTTTCTATTATGCCAGCATCTAAATATTTATTAATGAACTTTTCTGAGTCATCTCTTGAAAATCCTAATGTTAGTTGTGTTAAATCATTGGTTCCAAAACTGAAAAATTCTGTATTTTTTGCAAGTATATCTGCTTTTATTGTTGCTCTTGGTGTTTCTATCATTGAACCTATTTTATAATCGATATTTATATTATTTTCAATAAGCACTTTATTTATTTCTTCTATGATTATATTTTTAACATAATTTAATTCTTTTACATCTATAACTAATGGAATCATTATTTCTGGTTTTATTTTGATGTTTTTATTAGTAACATTTATGGCTGCTTCTATGATAGCTCGTGCTTGCATTTTTGCAATTTCAGGATAAGTTACTGCTAATCTACAACCACGATGCCCCATCATTGGATTGAATTCTTTTAAGGCTTCTATTCTTTTATTTATTTCTTCTTTACTTATATTTAAACTTTGTGCTAATTTTTCTATTTCAGTATCTTCTTTTGGTAAAAATTCATGTAATGGTGGATCAAGTAATCTTATTACTACTGGTTTTTCTTTCATTACTTCAAATAAATTCTCATAATCACATCTTTGATACTTGCCTAAATCATTTAAAGTATTAATTCTTTCTTCAGTATTGTTTGAAAGAATCATTCTTCTAAAATCAAAGATACGCTCTTTGGCAAAAAACATATGCTCACTTCTACATAAACCTATTCCTTCTGCTTTATATTTAGAAGCGGTTAAAGCATCTTTTTTAGTATCAGCATTAACTCTTATTTTTAGTCTACGATAACTATCAGCCCAGGACATAAATTCTTCTAGTTCATTACTAATTTCTTTTTCTATAACTTTTATTTTACCTTTATAGACATTACCTGTTGTGCCATCTAAACTGATATATTCGCCTAAATTTATTTCACCATTATCTTTTGTTATTATTTTGTTATCATTAATACTTATATCACTACAACCGCTGACACAACATTTTCCCATTCCTCTAGCAACTACTGCTGCATGAGATGTCATTCCCCCTCTTATTGTTAAAATACCATTTGCTAAGTTCATTCCTACAATATCTTCAGGAGATGTTTCTTCTCTTACTAAAATTAAATCTTTTTCTCCATTATCATATGCTTTTTTTATGTCTTCTGCTTTAAAATATACTTTACCATATGCTGCACCAGGTGAGGCTGCTAAACCTTTGGTAATTGTTTTATTGTTTTTTAATTCTATTTCATCAAAATCTTTGTGTAATAATTGTTCTAAAAGTTTTGGTTCAACTTTTAATAAAGCTTCTTTTTCATTTATTAATCTTTCATGTACTAAATCAACTGCTATTTTTACAGCAGCTTTGGCTGTTCTTTTTCCATTTCTAGTTTGAAGTATATAAAGTTTACCATCTTCTATAGTAAATTCCATATCTTGCATATCTTTATAATAATTTTCTAATTTTTTGGCAATTGTTAAAAATTCACTATAACATTCTGGTAATTTTTCTTTTAATGTTTCAATATTTTCTGGTGTTCTAACTCCTGCTACTACATCTTCTCCTTGAGCATTTATTAAATATTCTCCAAATAACTTGTTTTCTCCAGTTGCTGGATTTCTTGTAAAAGCTACACCTGTACCAGACAAATCATTCATATTACCATATACCATTTCTTGAATATTTACTGCTGTTCCCCATGTATCTGGTATATCATTTAATTTTCTATATACTTTGGCTCTTTCATTATTCCAACTTTTAAATACTGCAGTAATAGCATTCATTAATTGTTCTTTTGGATTATTTGGAAAATCACTGCCTACTAATTTTTTATATTCTTCTTTATATAATTTAATTATTTCTATTAAATCATTGTTAGTAAACTCATAATCATATGTATATCCTTTAGCTGTTTTATTTTTATTAAAGATGTTATCAAAATTTTTTCTTGGTAAATTCATAACAACATCACTATACATCTCTATTAATCTTCTGTAACTATCATATACAAATCTATCATTACCTGTTTTTTTGATTAACCCAGCACATACTTCATCATTTAATCCTAAATTTAAAATTGTATCAAGCATTCCTGGCATTGAGGCTCTAGCACCACTTCTTACTGATACTAATAATGGATTTGTACTACTTCCAAATTTCTTTTTAGTAATATTTTCTAATTCTATTAAATGCTCTAGTATCTCACTTTTTAGTATTTCATTGTTTTCTGTGTTACCTTTTAAATATTCTATACAAGCATCAGTTGTTACTGTAAATCCACTTGGAACAGGTAAATCTAAATTAGTCATTTCAGCTAAGTTAGCTCCTTTTCCTCCAAGTAATTCTCTCATGTCTTTATTACCTTCTCTAAATGAATATACATATTTCATGGAAATGTCCTCCCTTATTATACTTTATATATAGTATATCAAATAAAATAGGTTTTGTAAAAAGGTTTTTGTAAACTTAATTTTTGTAGTGTAAAGAAAAAAGAAGAACTACTACTCTTCTTCTAAAGTTTTAATTTCTTCTACAGATAAACTAGTTATGTCTGAGATGTCATTAATATCATATCCTTTTACTAGCATTCTCTTAGCATCTTCTAGATGAGCTTTGTTCTCTCCGATAGTTTCACCTTTTTTTAGTCCAATAGTCTCTCCCTCATACTTCGCTTCTTCTTCTAAATCAAGTGATTCTAGTATTAACTCATCACTTGCTGCATCCATGGCATCTTTTACATATTCTTCCATCAACTCATCACCTTCACTTATCTTTTTTGAATAGTTATAGTTATCTGAATATATTGTTAATAAATACTTTTCTAATTCAGAAAACTTTTCTTTGTCTTCATTATAGCACTTCTTTAAAAGTAAAGGAAGAAAAATGTTGATAATAATTATCTTTTTTGTAAGTAAAATATTATTATCATCTTGAATTTTGAACACTTGATACCAATCATCAATTTCTTTATAATAGAAATTATTAATATTTATCATCACTGTTGTATTAAAATTATAACTATCTCCACTTTTATTTTCCTTATCAAAAACTTTGTTTTGATAACCTAAATTTCTTTCATAGATATTCTTATAATTTTTAGTTGTAACTCTATTATTAATGTCAATCATTATTTTACTATCTTTAGTATCTGCTATAAAGTCTCCCCTCATAGATTTATCATAAACAAATCGTTTATTATATTCATTTTTAGTTAAACTCATATTTTCTAATAAATCAGCATAGTCAATATCAACTATTAAAGATATTAATTTTGCTGAATACTTTAACTTATTTGAATTAAAAAACATATACTTAAACATTGGATCAAAACAAATTGTTAATTTATCACTTTTTTTATTTTTAAAGTCTTTATGATCTATAGAATCTTTATAGATAGGTTCAAAATTATCAAGTGCCATACATTCTAAATCATTTAGTTTAATTCTTTTAAAAGTCATAATATCACCACCCTTCAACTTTATATTTGCACACAAAGTGCCAAAGGTGGTGAGTACTATACCACTTTTAAAAACTTTATTCAAAAGAGGAATTTATCAAATTCCTAGGGAAATTTGTCAAATTCTCCTAGGAAATTCAGCACAAAACACTTAAAAAAGCACCTAAAAGTGCTAATTTCATATTTTTATTTAATTTTAAATATAATTTACTATCTGTTTTAATCTTTTTATTACTTTTTTCTCAATTCTTGATATATATGATTGTGATATACCCAACATATCTGCTACTTCTTTTTGTGTTTTTTCTTTATGTCCCATAAGTCCATATCTTAGTATCATAATATCTCTATCTCGTGGATCTAATCTATTAATTTCATTTATCATTATTTTTCTTTCATCTGCTTCTTCAATTTTTCTTGTTACTATATCACTGTCTGTTCCTAATATGTCTTCTAAGTGTAGTTCATTACCTTCTCCATCAAATGATAATGATTCTTCTATACTAACCTCTGAATTTATCTTTTTCTGTTTTCTTAAAAACATTAATATTTCATTATCAATACACCGTGATGCATATGTTGCTAATTTTATATTCTTTCCTCTATGAAATGTATTAATTCCTTTTATTAAACCAATTGTTCCAATACTTACTAAATCTTCTAAATCAATACCAGTATTTTCATACTTTTTTGCTAAAAATACTACTAGTCTTAAATTTCTTTCAATAAGTATATCTTTAGCTTTCATATCTTTATCTTCTAAAAGTCCTAGATAATAATCTTCCATTTCTTTAGATAGTGGTGGTGGTAAGACATCTGATTTACCTACAAAATATAATACGTTACTTCGTTTTTGTAATAAATTTCCAATAATTAATAAAATACTAATCATTATAATTCCTCCTTTATTTTATTTGGTAATATTACCTTAATATCTTCTAGTTTAAAACTATTTATCGCTTCACCTATTAGCATATTTTTAATCCTTTTTCCATCTATAATAACTTTATCTGGAATTCTACATTTTACAATTCCTTCATTATTTAAAGTTTTAAATGGTACTAGTATGCTATTTTCATAAGTAAACTTTAGCTTTTTATCATCTACTAGAATAATGGATCTTTTTTTATAAGGGTCTACTAATTTATTACCAGTATCAATATATCCAATATATTTAAAAATTTTATTATTTATAT
>JAZUAY010000076.1:0-6684 GCA_045638205.1 Bacilli bacterium | reverse complement strand
GATATAAAAAAGGGAACAGGTGAAATACCTAAATATAAGGCAATATATTTAGATAGTTTAAAGAAAAATAAATATAATATAATAAATAGCAATAATTCATTTGATAACTTAATTAAAAATTTTAATGAAAATAAAGATAGTGATGTAAAATTAAATAAAGAAGAAAGAAAAGTTCTAAGAGAATATCAAACTGCTGGATTAAAATGGTTATACAATATAGATAAAACTGGATTTGGCGGAATCTTAGCAGATGAGATGGGATTAGGAAAATCTATTCAAACAATTTATTTAATTAAAAAAATAATTGAAGAAGATAAAGAAAATAAATTTTTAATAGTATGTCCAACCTCTCTTGCATATAACTGGGAAAACGAGTTTAATAAATTTGCTAAAAAAATAAGATATATAACAGCGGTAGGAGCCAGAAAAACAAGGCGAGAACTATTAGAAAAAAGAAAAGCGAGTGTATATATAACAACATATGCAACTTTGAGAGAAGATAGTGAAATATATGAAAAAGAAAAATTTAGAGTCATGTTTATAGATGAAGCGCAAAATATAAAGAACCATAATTCTAAGATATCTAAAGCTGTCAAAAAAATAAAAGCAGATACCAAATTTGCCTTAACTGGTACACCAATTGAGAATGGGACAGAAGAATTATGGAGTATCTTTGATTTTATTATGCCAGGATTTTTAGGTAGTATCGAAAATTTTAATAAAAAGTATAAGATAAAGGATTTTGATGAAAAAAGTAACGAAAAATTAGAAAAACTGAACTATCTAATAAAACCATTTATATTAAGAAGAAGAAAAAAAGATGTTTTAGATAATTTACCAGAAAAGATAGAAAATAATATATTTATAGAGTTAACTAAAGAACAAAAAAAATTATATATAGCAGAACTTGAGAACGTTAACAAAGAAATGGAAAATATTTTAAAAAATGAAGGAGTAAATAAATTAAAATTTAAATTATTAAAATTACTAACAAAGTTAAGACAAATATGTATAGATCCTAATATTTTATATACCAACTATAAAGGCGGTAGTGGCAAAATGACAGAGTTTGTAAAAACAGTAAAAGAGTGTATTAATAATAAACACAAAATATTAGTATTTACAAGTTTTAGAACAGCATTAGAGTTAGCCAAAACAGAATTAAATAAAGAAAATATTACATCTTATATTATAGATGGGACAGTATCAAGTAAAAAGAGAATTGAATTAGTTAATAAATTTAACAGTGATTCAACAAATGTCTTTTTTATAATGTTAAAAGCAGGAGGAACAGGACTAAATTTAACAAGCGCTGATATAGTAATTCACCTAGATTTATGGTGGAATCCACAAGCTGAGAACCAAGCAACAGATAGAGCACATCGAATAGGACAGAAAAATGTAGTAGAAGTAATAAAATTTATTACCAAAGGAACAATAGAGGAAAGAATTTTAGAATTACAAGAAAAAAAGAAGATATTAAGTGATAAATTAATAGATACAGGCAGTGGAGAAAATAGTTTTTCAAAATTATCAGAAAAAGATATCAGAAACTTATTAGCATATGAAAATAAAGATGAATAAAAATCATCTTTTTTAGTTATATATTATAATTAATATTTATAATCTTCTATATAATATTATTAAAGGTGATAATGTGAGAAAAATAAAGTTAAAATTTTTAGGAACAGGCTATAATGATTATTTTCAAGCAACAGTAAAGATATATAATCAAAATGAATTATTAATAAAAGAAAAAACATATAATGGAGAATTAACTATATGTATAGAAGAAAATAAAGTTTATAAATTAAATGCAGTTTGCATGAACGAAGAGATAAATATATGCTTTTATGTAGATAATTATAGAAAAGAATACACATTTATATTTAACAGATATATAAAAAAGAATAGGTTAATCACCTTTTATTTAACAGATTTCAATTATGAAAATCTACCAATAATGAAAGGAGAAATGAGTTTTTGGCAAAAACAGTAAGTATCACAAATGGTAGTGGTACAGCAGAATTAATTAATGATTCTTATACAGTAACTGCAAGTGTAACAGGTTATGACAACACAAGTATAACACCAAGTACAGTAAATATTGTAGAAGGGACAAATTCCTATGCCTTTGAAATAGCAGCAACTGGTACTCTAACTCTACATGTAACAGAGGATGGAACAGCAGAAGGTACTCCTATTGTTGGAGCAACTTTTGTAAGAACGGATAGTAGTGGTACAGCATATGGAACTGCGATAACAACAGATGCTAGTGGAGATGCAGTATTTAGTAATGTTCCATTTGCATCAACTGGGGCACCAACCATATATTATCAACAAACAACATCAGATGGAAATCATGAATTTGATAGCACAGTTCAATCAACAACTATGACTTCATCAACATCAACATTACAAGTAACGAATACCTTAGGAGCTACTAGAACCATTACATTAACAGATACAAATTATGCAAATTTACCAATAGCAGCAGGCGATATAACACTAACTAATTAATTTTTAGAGAGCTTATGCTCTCATTTTATTTGCATTTTTCAAAAAAATATGTTATAATATAGCCACTTTAAAGGGGAGAATATATATGGAAAATCCAAATAAAGTGCATTACTTTAATTTATTTGATTATATATCAAAAATAAAAATAGATAGTAATACATTAGAACACATGGAAGAGACAAATAAAGAATTTGATAAATATATGAAAAAGTTATTAAGCTATAAAGAAGAAGATATTGTTCACTTATGGTTAATTGAAACAGCAAATGAATTAGTAAGTTCATCAAGAATAGAAAAACATATAATAGACAAGCATGAAACATTAAAGAAAGATTTATTTTTTGATACTTTAGATATGACTCATGAAAGAATTCATAGTTTAAGAAATTTTGTTATGGATGATGGCCAAAATCTTCATGAATATAGAACCACACCAGTACGAGTAAGTTATATGGATAGATTAGGAGAAGAACATATTTATTGGCATGGAGCAGAACCAGAGGATGTAAATAAATTTATGGATAATTATATAGATGTATATAAATCAAGTGACTTATCAGTAATGAATTCTAATCCTTTTTTAAAAAGTGCTATTATAAAACTATTATTTATAAGAATCCACCCATATACAGATGGTAATGGAAGAACATCTAGACTACTTTATAGTATAAAATTTACAGAAAATGTTAATAAGTTATATGAAACTAATTTTAAATTATGTCCTTTAAATATATCAGAAAGAATTTTAGTAAATCAGCCAACATATGTTAAAAGATTAGATAATATATATTTTGATTTACAACATGATTGTAACGAAGAAATAAATGATTGGTTTAACTTTATACTTAATATGGCAGATGAGCAGCTATATTATTTACAAAATAATTTAGAATCACTTGAAGAAAATTATAAAATCTATTCTGAAGATGATAAGAAATTTGATAGAATATTAAAGAAAATATTATATGATATAAGAAATTTAGACAATAAAAAAATAAAAGAAAAACAAAAAAAATTAACAAAAAGATACTAAAAAAATCGACCAAGTAGTCGTTTTTTTTAGTATCTTTTATTTTTTATATAAATTTCTAAAGTCTCAATAACTTTATAAACAACATATGATAAAATTCCTAAAATAACAACCGATGTTATAACAAGATTAATATTAAAAACTTGTGATCCATACATAATTAAATAACCAAGACCTTCTTTAGATACTAACAATTCTCCCATAATAACCCCTATAAAACTCATTGAAATATTAACTTTTAAAGTATTAATAATATTAGGAATATTACTAGGAACAACAGCTTTAAAAAATATATTTTTTTTAGAAGCTTTCATACTTTTTAATAAGATAATATAATTTTTGTCAGTAGAAATAAAAGCATGATAAATATTAATTATTGTTATAAAGATACTAATTAATAAAGCCATAATAACAATAGAAAATTTACTAGCACCAATAATAATTATAATAAGAGGACCAAGTGCAACTTTAGGAAGAGAGTTAAGAATTGTTAAATAAGGATCTATTATTTTAGCAATCATTTTATTGCTCCAAAGTATTGTAGCAATTAAAATACCAATTATAGAAGCAATAGAAAAACTTATTATTACTTCTAATAATGTACAAATAATATGTTTAAACAAAATCCCATCATTATAAAGTTTAATAACAGTTTTAATTATAAGACTAGGACTACTAGTTAAAAAAGTATTAATAATATTATTACGAGCTAAAATTTCCCATAAAAATATAATAACAAAAATAATAATATATCTAAATAGAATAATAAATCTATTTTTTCTCTTAATTTTTTTTAAAAAGCAATCTCTTTCATTATCCATTATCTATATCCCTCCAAATTTTATTATAATAGTAATTAAATTCTTTTAAATTTCTATTATTAATTGGAGTTGATTTATCAACAAATGAAATATTATAAACATTCTTAACAGTACTAGGTCTCATGCTAAGAACGATAACTCTATCAGCAAGTGATGTAGCACAAGCAATATCATGAGTAACAATAATAGCCGTTTTCTTCTCTTTTTTAATAATATTATAAATATCATCACTAATATGTAATCCAGTTTGATAGTCAAGTGCTGACATTGGTTCATCTAAAAGTAAGATATCAGGCTTTATAGCAAGTGTTCTAATAAGTGCTACTCTTTGTCTCATACCACCAGACAAGCTATCAGGATACTTTTTGATAAAATCTTCTAAGCCATAACTTTTTAATAAATTAATAACATATTTTTTATTATCTTCATTAAGTTTTTTTTGAATCTTTAATCCTAAGAGAGCATTATCAAGTATTGTAAGCCAAGGAAAAAGAGTATCTTTTTGTAACATATAAGAAAGAAGAATATTTTCCCTCTTAATAATATTCCCCCTTGATTTACTATCTATTTCAGCAAGAATTGAAAGTATTGTACTTTTTCCACAACCACTAGGACCAACTAATGCTAAAATTTCACCTTCATATAAATCAAAACTAACATCTTTAACAGCGAGTAAACTTGTTTTTATATTATGATAAGTTTTACTCAAATTTTTAACTTCTAGAATTTTTTTATTCATAAACTAATTCATCATATTTAACTTTTTTATCAATACTTCCAGCACTAATCATAATATCTTGCATATGGTTAAATGCTTTTTCAGAAAACTCATTAGATTTAGGCCAAGCTTCAATTTTTCTATATCTTTTAATAGTTTCAGCTAAATCATTAAGTGATGTATCAGGAAATTCATCTTGAATAGCCTTAGCAACTGTCATATCATCATTATTATGAACAAAATCAAGTCCTTCTTGAATAGCTTTTCTAAAGTTTTTAATAACTTTTTTATTTTTATTTATATAACTATCTCTAGCGTAATATGCAGTATAAGGAACAACACCAGAAATTTCACCAAGTGATGCAACTACATGACCATATCCTTGCTTTTCAACTTGCATAGCAGTAGGTTCAAACAAACTAACATAATCTCCATTGCCACCAATAAATGAACCACTCATAGCAGCAAACTCAACAGATGTATCGATATTAATATCACTTTTAGGATCAAGTCCATTTTTTTTAATAGCCCATTCTAGGCACATTTCAGGCATACCACCAGCACGACCACCAATTATTTTTTTACCCTTTAAATCAGTAATTTTAAAATTCTTCTCTTTTTTACGAGAAACAATAAATGAACCATCTTTTTGAGTAAGAGCTGTAAATGTTTTTAGATAGTCTTTTTCACCACTATTATAAACATAAATTGTCGCTTCACTACCAGAAAAACCGATATCAGTATCTCCTGATAAAACTGCAGCACTAACTTTATCAGCTCCCGGTGTTAAACTAAGTTCAACATCAATACCATTTTTCTTAAAAAAACCTTTTCTAATTGCAACATACCCTGGAGCATAGAAGATAGTATGAGCAACTTCAGCAACTTTAACTTTCTTCACTTTTTGTTTTTCAGTTTTATTATCATTCTTATTAAAAGTAAATAAAACAGAACATAAAACTATAAATAATATTAGTATTCCACCAATATAAAATATTTTTTTCTTCACATAAATCAAATCCTTCCATTCCTCTTATTATATGCTAATACTAAATTATGTGTTAGGTATTTGACTATAAGTATTTAAAAAATCATCTAAATCTGATAAAATATAAATAAGAAAGAAGGAGTTTTATGGATGACAAAAAATTAGCCATTATTTATGGAAGTGAAAATATTGAAAATAACAAATCAATAGGAGACATAGATAGAGTTGGTAATAGGTTAGATGATGATGAATTACATATAATATCTTTAATAGAATATGGAAAAAAGAATTATCCTAATACAGAAATATTTAAAATTTTAAATGTAAAGCATGATCCAGGATTAGTAGCATTTTTCTATACTAAATTATTTAATCACATAGTATTTTTAAATACAACTAGTGATAATATTAAACAAGGAATATTTTTAATGCCTGAAGATGTAACTTATAAACAAAGAATAAGTTTATATAATTTTTTAGATGAGGTTAAAGATTATTCAATAAAAATATTATATAATTTAAGAATAGAAGATGGTATTTTAGATGGTGATGAATTTAAAGAAGATATAAAAATATTATTTGATAATTATTTTGAAAATCAAAAAAA
>JAZUAY010000075.1:0-4572 GCA_045638205.1 Bacilli bacterium | reverse complement strand
TTTGCTGTTGCACTACCATTTATTACAAGGGGGATTGCAGTTATTGCTGCATATCCTATTCCTAGTGCTACTACTGCTACTAATATTCCTATAAATAATCTTCCTTCTTTATTTTTTCTTTTCATTTTTAATTATTCCCTTCTTTTTTAATTATTAATTTAAAATTGATTTATCTATTGTTATAACTGGACGAGTACCAACAGAATTATCACTATCTACATAGACAGTTGATAAACTTCCATACTTATACATCACCCATGTTGATGGTACAAGATTTTGTGAATTCAATACTGGGGATAAAGTAGTATAACCATTGTTATTTTCACCATATGTGTTATCAGTTGCCCCACTACTATCATAACTTGTTGTATTTTCTAATAACCACGACAATTCTTTACTTCCGTTACCAGCTGATGAAGTATAAGTTCCTATTGGATAATTTATACTAGTTAAACTATATTTACCTTGACTCTGCTTTGTTGCTAATGTCCAATTGTCTGCCACTGACCCCTCAGGAGCACCTGATGCCATAGCAATATCCCTAAGTTCTTCACCTGTAATTACTCTTGCTTTTACATTAGTAGCTATAGGTGTGTTATTATTTGTTATGCTACAAGAACCATCTACACAATTCAATGTTCCATAACTTGCATTAGAAGCGCTTGTATCATATTGAAAATTTAATAACAGTGATTCATCCCATGCTGCTGTTGCAGTTGCAAGATTAGTTAATAATACATCTGGTCCATAATTAGCAAAACTTTCAGACTGTTGTGTTGTTGAAAAAGCACCTTGATTTATTAAATTATGATCCATTTGTAATTTTATATTTTGATTTTCAGTATCATCATTAACTGTTATAACTCTCCACTTATAACATGTATCGCCACTTGTACAAGCCCCATTTGCAACTGGATCATATTGTACTAAATCTCCTAATGAATAAACTACTGGTTCACTACTACCACTGCCACTATTTGATTCACTACTTGCCTTTTCTAATGGTGTTGCATTTAATGTAACACTAAATGTTGCATCATAATCATCTACTTTTGGAGTTGCAGTTAATTCTACTTTAACTTTTACTGTTGCTGTTTCGCCTTCGCTAATTTTATCTTTACTTACTGTCTTTGTTAATTCAAAGTAGTCATTATTATCTGTTACTTCAAAATCAAGTTCTGCATCAATTCCATCTGATTCATTTACTACTGTATATGTAAACTCAACATATTCTCCTACTTCATCTAACTCTCCTGCTGCAAACTCTGCATGTGTATCATCTGTTATACTAGCACTCATTTCACTTACATCCATATCAGTTGAATCTGCATTCTTACCACTAATTTTTATAGCATTTTCTTCTGCATCCTCTATTGCTGTGTCATTACTTTCTGGTCTTACAAATCTAACTGAGAAATCTCCATTTGCTTTAACACTTGATGTACCATTAATTAACAAATTAATTCCTGCTATAGCAGCATAACCTATTCCTAAGGCTACTACTGCTATTAGCATTCCTAACATTATTTTTGAATTTCTCTTTCTCTTATTCATTATATCTCACCTTTCTTATTAATCTACTGGATCTGCTGTTAATGTCACTGTAAACGTTCCTTCTTCACTAGAAACTTTTGGTACTTTAACTACACTTACTGTTACAGTTACTGTTGTTGTTGCATTATTTGCATTTAATGTTTCTACTGTAGGTACTGCTGTAACATTAAAGTATTCTTCATTGTTATTTTCTACTGTTGCACTTAAATTTGCTTTTACATCTGCTGATTCATTTATTACTGGTATTGTTAATGTAACTGTATTTCCTACATTTGTCATATTATCTACTGATACTGTTGCACTTGTTTGATTACCTGCTACTGTTATACTTGCTACTTTATCAGTAGTTCCACTTGCTGCACTTACATGTTTTGCTGTATCAAATGTTTCAATTAAACTATCTGGAGTCTCAGCTGATGCTGATTCACTATATGATATATAATTTCCATTTTGTACGAAATCATCAAAATGTACATTAAAATCTGCTTGTGTTCCACTTGCTTTTGCTGTTGCACTACCATTTATTACAAGGGGGATTGCAGTTATTGCTGCATATCCTATTCCTAGTGCTACTACTGCTACTAATATTCCTATAAATAATTTCCCTTCTTTACTTTTTCTTTTCATTTTTTTTATTCCCTTCCTTTTTATTAATTATTTGATCCTATTCTAAATGCTGGAGAAACACCGATATTAACAATAGCAGTGTAACCACTCCATTCACCTTTGTCTTCTACAAAGAAGAAACTCCCATTATTCTCAGAATAAGCTGAACGTAACCACCAATATCCCCCAGTTTTGCTTGCTCCTTTTGCAGCATATTTCTCTGTTGTTACTCCTTGAGCATTATAATAATCTAATTGTCTTGTTTCTGCCTCTGCAGTATCATAAGGTACTGGCCTTACATCACTTTCTTTTCCATAAACTTCTTTTGTACTTAGTAAGTATAATTTATCTATTGATTCGATGTTGTTTGGGTCACTTGATCCATGTCCTGATACTACTTTGGTATTTATTATTCCATTCTTTAATTCCTCTGGTAATGCATTATAGATATTATTATTTACATAAGTCCTCATAGAAGTTGCTGCCCATCCTCCTACATTAGTATCATCTTTATTCATAGTATGTGTTGTAACAACCTCCTTAAACTCAAGTACAAATCCACATGCTGTTTGTGAAAATCCTTCTGTTGAACATTCCTCTGGTGTTGACATATTGGCAATTCTTACTGTTTGTTCTCCAAAGCTACCCATATCAATTGTTTTTTCATCACCAACATTATAAGCTAAAGTATTGTTATCTTGTACAGCTTTTACAATAGTATCCCAACTATCTGTTGCAAATGATACTGGTTCTGCTACTGATGGATTATTTCCACCACTTGATTCTCCAGAAGTTACCTCAACAGGTGTTGCATTTAATGTTACACTAAATGTTGCATCATAATCATCTACTTTTGGAGTTGCAGTTAATTCTACTTTAACTTTTACTGTTGCTGTTTCGCCTTCGCTAATTTTATCTTTACTTACTGTCTTTGTTATTTCAAAATAGTCATTACTATCAGTTACTTCAAAAGCAAGAGAAGCATCAATTCCATCTGATTCATTTACAACTGTGTAAGTAAACTCTACATATTCACCTACTTCATCTAACTCTCCTACTGCAAACTCCGCATGAGTATCATCTGTTATACTTGCACTCATTTCACTTACATTCATATCAGTTGAATCTGCATTCTTACCACTGATTTTTATAGCATTCTCTTCTGCATTATCAATTGCTGTTTCACTTGATAATGGTTTTACAAATCTAACTGAAAAGTTACCATTTGCTTTAACACTTGATGTACCATTAATTAGTAAGTTAACACCTGCTATAGCAGCATATCCTATTCCTAAGGCTACTACTGCTATTAGCATTCCTACCATTATTTTTGAATTTTTCTTTCTCCTGTACATTATCTTTCTCCTCTCTTAAAACTAGAAAAAGCACCCCAAAAAAATTATAGGCTGCTTCCTATCATATTTAGAAGGTATACATTTATAGTATTTCCAGTTCTAAAATAATTATTATCGTTTATCGCCATATTATCACTACCTTCTACTATAGAAATAGTATACCATATAAAGCGACAAAAAAAAAGAATTTATGTCATTTTTTTTAAATATTTGACATAATAAATTCTTTTTATTTTTTACCCACTAAAAATAAGTTTAATAAAAGTCCTAAAGATATAGATAAGCTCCATAATAAATACATACTTAATTCAATTTTAAGATTTATTATTTCATATATAATTAATAATATAGTCATAATTATTAGTAATATCTTTATACTTTTAATATTAAATCTATGTATTAAATAAGCAATTATCAAATTAACAATTATTTCCATTATACTTATCATTATATAAATATTATCGTTTACTTCTAATAAATAAAAACTATTTTTTCCAATCTCTGCAAATCCAAAAAACACACCGTAAACTATAAGTATAATACTCATAAATATATATAAATCACTTATTAATGTTATATAACTTAATCTCTTTTTCATAACACACCTACTCTACACTCTTCAAACTTTCTATCATTTTAATACTTTTTAATTTACTATGTATTATATTACCAACTATAAGTGTGAAAACAATCATCAACATTATGCATTCTATAAAACTATCAAAAGATAAATATTTAGTAAATTGAACTAAACTAATGTCAATAGGTTCAACTAATTTTAATGAGTAAATAATACCTATTATTAAACCTAAAATTATACCTATTATTACAATAATAGCCTGTTCTTTAATTAAATACATATCTACTTCTGTATTATTATAACCAAGTACTTTTAAAGTAGCAATTTCTCTTTGTCTTTCACTAATAACAATATATGCAAGTGAGTACAAAATAACTATCGCTAAAGTTAGTGAGAAAAATATAACCGTTATTACTACTTTATTAAGTGATGTAAACATATTAGATACTGATGCAATACTTGCCTTTATTGATAAAC
>JAZUAY010000074.1:0-1987 GCA_045638205.1 Bacilli bacterium | reverse complement strand
GCATATGTTATTCCTATTACAACAAGCACTATAAATAATAGTGCAGATACTGACATTATAGTTTCTTTTTTATTAATTTTTATCATATAATACACGCTCCCTATTTTCTCAAAGTACGTTACTTTAAGAAAATAAAGAAAGTCATTGATATATAATATGTAAAACTAATTTGACCAAAAATATTTTATTAAAAATTTTATTTCAATTTAACTAAAAGTATGATAAAATCATATTATAAAGGTACTTTCGGAAAGTAACGTACTTTGCGAATTTGATTTTATTGTATATCAACAAAAAAATGTATTTATAGCAAATACATTTTATTTTTTTATATTTTTTATATAATACATTCGTATGTAAAATAGTATTGTATTAATATAGTTCCTTTTATTATATGTAAGTGTTACTTACAATTATACTTTATCATATGTTTTATTCTTTTTCAATAACTTTGAAAAAATATCCTAAAAGGATATTTTACATATTTGAAATATCATCCATGCCATCTGCAACCATATCCATTGCATCTGCCATCATATTTCTCATATCACACATAATATTTGGGTTCTTTTTATATATCATATAAGCGCCCAATCCAACACCTGCCATTATCATTAGGCCAGGTAGCATGCTTTTTTTCTTCATAAATTTCACCTCATTATTAGTATGAGGTGATTTTTTTAAATTATACCATCAATTAGAAAATCTTTTATACTTGTTCTTCTAATATCTGTTATTGTATTATCAATAGCATATTTTAAAGCTTCTATATCTCCTATTAGTATAAGACATTTTTTTGCTCTTGTTACACCTGTATATATTAATTTTCTATATAACATTTTTTTAAAACTCTTTACAAGTGGAATTATAACATAATCAAACTCTGAACCCTGTGCTTTATGAATTGATATAGCATAAGCTTTTTTGAAATTTAAAAAGTTAGATGATGTATATTTAACTAGATTATCATCAAAATCTATATAAATATTTTTCTTTGGTCTTAATTCTATCTTTTTAATAATACCTATATCACCATTATATACATTATCATCAGGTTGATTAGTTAACTGAATTACTTTATCACCTTCTTTATAAGTAATTTCTCCTATATTTATCTCTTTTTTCTTTTTGTTGTTAAATATTTTTCCTACTGCTTCATTAATATTATCTATACCATTAATTGTCTTATACATTGGTGCTAATATTTGGAATTCTTTATATGAAGTATCTATATATGTATTTGCTTCTTCTAAAATTTTTTCTATTACATGAGTTTGTACTTTAATAAATTTTAAATCTTCACCTTGTTTAAATATATTTTCATCTAATGAACCATCTTTTATTTGATAGGCTAAATTTACAATATTTGATCCTTCTTTTTGTCTATATAAAGTGTTTAATTTGCAAACAGTTAGTTTTTCTGATGCTATAAGATCATGTAATACTTGTCCTGGTCCTACACTAGGTAGCTGAAAAGCATCTCCTACTAATACAATTTTACAATTGACACTTATTCCTTTTAATAAATTTGCAAATAAATATGTATCTATCATACTAGCTTCATCAACAAGAATAAATTTAGCTTTACTTTTATTATATTCATTTACTTGAAATTTATTAGTGTCTTTATTCCATTTTAAAAATCTATGTATAGTACTTGCTCTTAAATTAGTTTGTTCACTCATTCTTTTAGCTGCTCTTCCTGTTGGCGCTAGTAATACTAAATCATTTAATAAATCTTGATAATTTAGTCTTTTTGTTAGTTTATATAATTCACATATTGCTTTTATAATTGTTGTTTTACCAGTTCCTGGTCCTCCTGTTATTATTAAAAAATCTTTTTCTATCGCTTTTTTAATAGCATCTTCTTGCTCACTACTGTAATCAGTTTCTAAATAATCTTCTATATAATGTAAATTATTATCTATATCTTTAATCTTCTTAACTTTATTATGTTCTAAAATATTAATTCTATCTACTATTAACT
>JAZUAY010000073.1:0-12900 GCA_045638205.1 Bacilli bacterium | reverse complement strand
TATCAAACTTAACATTTAAACCTACAAATTTATTTTGAAATCCAAGTGTATAAATATCAAATCTAATATCCAAGTCTTTATCTATCGTTAAATTATCTTTTTTATCTTCTAAATCATATTTTACATCAACAATTTCTTTTCCAGTTAATTTTGCAAGTTTTTTTATTAATTCATGATCTTTTAAAGTCTCTTCAATCATTTTTTTAGATAATTTTTCTGCTGTACTATCATTAAGTTTATAAGAAATCTTATTTACTTTAGTATCTTTACCATCTATTTCAATAGTTTCTGTTGATTTTTGTAAATCACTCTTATCAATTGATTTAATTAAAATATCTTTATAAGTTTCAGTAATATAATTCATATCTTCTTTTGTAACATTACTTTTTGAATAATCTGATTTAAAAATATCATCAAGTGAAAAATCATTTACTTTTAATAAACCATCATAATCATCACCTAAATCTAAATAGAATGCATTATCAGTAATATATGTCATTATATCAATTAAACTTTTATTATCTTCATTAACACTTGCTCCAGCTTCTACTTTTTTATTCTTATAATCAATTCCAGCATCAAATGTAAACTTTTCTGCTTTTAAATTTTCAAAACCATCTATATTAGTATCAATATTAAAATCTCCATTTAATTTTAAAGTATCTTTAGCAAAATTATAATCTATAGTATTATTTGTAAAATCCTCATATTTCTTATATGCTTCTTCAATTACATTTGAAACTATCCTTTTTGGTGAACTAAAATATAAATATATTCCTATAAAAGTTCCTATTGCTATTACAACAGCTGCTGCTACAATAACTATTAAAATATTCTTTAAATTATTTTTTTCTTTCTCTACAACCTTTTTCTTAGTCTCATTTTTAGTTATAGTTTTCTTATTTTTTTCATTTTTTGACATATTTTTCACTCCTTTGTTTGTATTATAACATACATTATGCAAATATAAAAGGAAATAGAATAAATTATCTATTTCCAAATTATTATTATCTATTATTCCATTTAGATGGTAAAGCAATGTATGTTGATGGAGAAATAGTACTTCTTTGATATTGGCTCCATGTACAACCTCCACCTCTATTCCAATCACAACTTGTAATTTCTAAATGTAAATGTGGTCCTGTTGAATATCCAGATGAACCCATATTACCAATTTGAGTTAAATTAGTTACTGTCTGTCCAACAGAAATATTACCAAAGCTTGACATATGTGCATAAGTTGAATAAATATATTTTCCACCGACATTGTGTTTAATTTTTACAACTAACGCTCCATAACTATCATATCCTTTAAAGAATACTACTCCACTTGCTATAGCATATATTGGAATTGTCTTGTTACTACTACTAAGATCAACTCCCATATGCCCTCCATATCCACCATAACCTTGTGTAATATAACCATTTTCCATTGGTCTATAAAAACCATTAGTTGAAGGAACTGATCCACTACTTGTACGATATTGACATTGCATAATATCTTCATTAGCTCCACAACCTAATTTTTTAAAATATGCTAAATTATCTTGTGCAGCTTTTATTTGTTCTTTTACAGATGGCATAGTCTCTTTAATACTCTTAGTATCTGCCTCTATTTTTTCTTTCTCACTTTGTAACTCTTTCTTTAAATTATCAAGTTCAGTCTTTTTATTAGCTAACTCTTTCTGTTTTTGTTGATTTCTTTCAATTAACTCTTTTAACTCTGTCATTATTTTTTCATTATATGCCGTTAACTGTTCTATAATTGAAACACGATATACCATATCAGTAATTGTTTCAGCTCCAAATGCATATTCAAGATATGCATTATCACCATTTTCTAGTTGATAATATTCCATTATTTTTTTAGACTCTTCTGTTTTTTTCTCAATTTCTCTATTACTTGCTTCTATTTCTTCTTCAAGTCTTTTTATATCATTTTCTGCCCCTATTATTTGATTTTCTATATTTGTAATATTTTCTTTAATTTTAGCTATTTCTTGATCATTTTTAGCTACTTTATCTTCTTTAGCTTTTAACTCAGCTGTATATTTATCAACTTCTCTTTGAAAATCTGATATTGTTTTAGCATAAATATTTACTGGAACAATAACTAATGATAATATTAATAATAATATTATTACTTTTTTCATGTTTACACCTTCAAATACTTTCTAACTGCAGAACTTGATCCTATCATACCAACAATTACACCAATAATAGCCACTAATCCTGAAACTGTATAAATAAATGGATTAGGTTTAATTAATGTAATAAGTGGTGAAAATACATAACCATTTAAACTATGATAAAGTTTAGGATAACCTATTATTATAATAGCGATTGGAACTAGTGAACCTAAAAGTCCTAAAAACATTCCTTCTATAATAAATGGTGTTTTAATAGTAAAGTTATTTGCTCCAACAAGTCTCATAATTCCTATTTCTCTTTTTCTTGAATAAATTGTTAATTTAATTGTATTTACAATCAAAAATATTGTAACTAATACAAGTGCAATAACAGCTCCATAAGTTATCTTTTGAATTTGTTCAAAAGCATTTATTAATTTATCAACCATTCCTTCTCCATATCTTACAGTTGATATTTTATCAATATTCTTTATTTTTTTAGCTGTCTTACTTATTTTAGTAGCATCTTTTACTTTAATTTGAAAAGTATCTTTTAATGGATTATCTTTATCATCCCAATCAGCCATAACAGTATCAAAAACATCTGATTCTTTTTGCATACTAGATTTTATATCTTTTTTATTTTTATAAACTGTTTTACCCTGCTCTATATTACTAATACTTGAAAGCTCACTTTTAATATTTTCAACATCATCTTCTGTTGCTGTATTATCAACAAAAGCAACTATTGTTAAATCTTTTTCAATCTCTTCTGTAAAATTATTAACATTATATGATGCAATTATTGATATAGCAACTATTATAAGAGTAATTGCAATACACGAGATAGATGCTAAAGATAAACTGAAGTTTCTAAAAACACTTTTAAAAGCATCTCTTATGCTCCTTCCTAACATTCTAAATATCATCACTATATTTTCCTTTCTCCATATTTTTAACAATTCTTCCTTCACTTAATTTAATAACTTGTTTTTTAAGTTTATTTACCATTTCTTTATCATGTGTTACTACAAGTACTGTTGTATTCCACTTTTCATTAATAGTTTCAAGTATTTTCATAACTTCCAAACTTCTATCTGGATCCAAGTTTCCTGTAGGTTCATCACATATTAATATTTTAGGATTATTAACAATTGCTCTTGCAATAGCAACTCTCTGCTGTTCTCCACCTGCTAACTGATCAGGATAGTTATGAACTTTGTTTTTCAAACCAACTATTTCTAAAGCTTTTAAAACTTTGATTCTTGTTTCCTGCTTCTTAGCACCAATAACTTCCATTGCAAAAGCAACATTTTCATATACTGTTAATTTTGGAAGCAATCTAAAATCTTGAAAAACTATTCCTAGTTTTCTTCTTAATTTATATACTTTACTATTTCTTAATTTAGCAACATTGATACCACCTACTATGATTTGTCCTCTAGTAGGCTTCTCTTCTCTATATAATAATTTCATTAATGTAGATTTTCCAGATCCACTACCTCCTATTATAAAGACAAAAGATCCTTTTTTTATAGATAAATTTATATCATAAAGAGCGCATGTACCGTTCTTATATTGTTTTTTTACATGTTTTAATCTAATTATGTCCAAATTTTTCACCACCTTAATAATAACAGTATAACACGATTTTTGACATATTTAAAGACTATTTGTCTTATTTGGTATAAATTACTAAATTTCAAAAGAAATTGTCTAGAAATTTTCTAGACAATTTTTTACAACATTAAAGATTTTATTCTATCTTGTGATAATCCAGTGGAATCTGCTATTATTTTAATATCTATGTTATTTTTTAATAAATTAAGTGCTGTTTTTTCTTTTTCACTGGCAATTCCTTGCTCAATTCCTTGCTCAATTCCTTGCTCAATTCCTTGCTCAATTCCTTGCTCAATTCCTTCTTCGCGACCTTCTGCAAGACCTTCCTCACGCCCAGCAACACGAGCTTCTTCTTTTATTTCTCTAAGCTCTCTTTCTTTCCATTCATCAGAGTTGTAATACTCCATCATCTGACTCAATAGCGTCCTGTTATGATTTACTTTAAACATAATTTCTATTGCCTCCTTTACAAATTTATCTTTTGCTTTTTCTTTCGCATTCTGAAGTTCTGCCATACTTCTTATAAAAAATACTGATGCTTTTTCGTTATACTTATTATAACGCTTATCATTTAATTTTTTCAAGTATATATGATAAACTTCTACATCTTCTATACTTTTATCAATTATATCACCATCTTTATCTTTAACAGTTAACTTGTTTGTAGAAACATCTTTATAAACATCATTATGTGAGTCATCATACATATTTAAATTAATTTGCACCACTTTATAATCTTTTATTTGTTCTTTATTATAAGTATCATTTGCCATTACATGGACATAATTTCTATTTTTCTTTTCAATTCTTATATCATATTTCCTATTAATTTCAATATTTGCAAGAGTTCGTTTTTCATCATTTCTTAATAACAAATCTAATCTATTATCTTTTAATACCCCTCCTGAAAAGTTATATTCAGAATCAACTAAATAAAAATCATTTAAATCAATATTTATATACTCATATATTAATTCATTAATATATTTTTTAAGTTTAGTATTCTTATAAACATATTTAAAAAAACTATCTCTTGAGATATCTAAAAATACTCTTTTTTCTTCTATCTTGTTAGCCATCTTTTTACCTCCTCCCCATGACTTATAAGAATATAAAAAAGTTAGTAATAATCATATAGATAAAACATGGTCTCACCCACCTTTCACTATATATATTCGCAGTAACTTTAATAATTTGTAAAAATATGCAAAAAAAAACACACTTTTTTGTGTATTTATCTAACCCCTTTAACTTCATAAGCATTATTAACAACATAAAAAACCTCTGGATCAATTAATTTAATACTTTCTGTTATTTGGAAATATTCTCTTGTAGGTATTACTGTTAAAATAAGTTCATGTTTCTTTTTAAAAAGTGCTCCTTTTGTTTCAAAAACAGTTGCCGTATGATTCATCTCATCAATTAAAAATTTTTTAACATCTTGTTTCTTCTTAGTCATTATATAAAGTGCTTTATTTCTACTTGATTTTAATAATACTCTATCCACAACAATACTATTTATATATATTATAATAATAGCATACATTATCATCGTACTACCAAAATAAAAACTACCAAGTAATATTACTAAACCATTAATTACCAAACTACTTTTTCCCATTGGAATACCATAATATTTTTGCAATATTTGACTTATCACTGGTAATCCACCATTTGAAAAACCAGTACTATATAAAAGTCCATTAGCAATACCACTTACTACTCCTATAAAAAGTGATATAACTAATAAATCACTAATATCAAATACATAATAATGAGTTAGTGAATGTGTTAATTCTACTAAAAAAGGATATGTAATACTTGCAACAATTGTACCTTTAGTTCTCTCTTTTCCTAAAAATATATAACTTAATATAATCATAATAAGTGACAATATTAAAATAGTAACAGAAGGTCTTACTTGATTAACATAATTATTAATTATTGCAATACCAGGGACACCACCAGTTACGATATGAGTTTTTGAAAGTAAAAAATTATAAAGTAATGCCGACATCAAAAGTGAAATAAACATTAATAAATATCTAGCAAAAATATTATTTTTACTTGCTAATTTAGAATCTACTATATATTGCATTATGCACCTCCAACAACCTCATAAGCATCAGTTACAACGAAGAATGCTTCAGGATCTATTTTATTTATACCCTCTTTAAATATATAATATTCTTTAGTTGGAAGTACACACATTAAAACTAGTTTTTTATCTTTAGAAAAGCCTCCTTCTGCTTTTATCTCTGTTACATTATGTTTTAATTCTTCAATTATATACTTCTTTATTTCTTTATCTTTATTAGTAATTATATAAAAGGCTTTAGAATTTGATATACCTAAAATAACTCTATCTGTTATATAACTAATTATATATAAAACTATTAAAGCATATAAAACTTGATTTATTCCAAATACAATTCCACTCAATAAAATTACAATACCATCACTAAAATACATAGCATTTCCTATACTAATATGTAAATATTTTGAAAGTATTTGACTAATAATATCTGTTCCCCCAACACTAAATCCCGACTTAAAAGTAAGTCCTGCTCCAAAACCATGTAATAACCCTGCAAAAAGAGCAGATAATAACATTACACTAGTATCAATGTCTATATATAGTGGTAAATTTTGAGTTAATTTTATAAATAATGGAAACATAATACTTCCAAAAACTGAATGTTTAGTTTTTTCAATTCCTAAAGTATAATAACTTATTATTAATAAAATTAAATTAACTATTAACACAAATAATGAACTATCTATCCCAAATAATCTATATAAAACTATAGAAAAACCTGATACTCCACCTGGTACTAAATTATTTGGTTTACAAAAGAAATTAAATGCTATAGCCATTAAAAATGTACCTATAATTACAACTAAATATCTTTTAAACAAATCCTTTTTATAAATATCTTTTAAATATTTTTTATTATTTATTAGCATACGTTTTCTCCTTTTAAATAACTATCTATAAACATATCTATATCTCCATCTAATACTTTATTAACATTACTTGTTTCGACTCCTGTTCTATGATCTTTTACCATTGAATAAGGATGCATTACATAGCTTCTTATTTGTGAACCAAATTCTATATTTTTTTCTGTTCCTTTAACACTAGCTAATTCTTGTTTTTTCTTTTCTTCTTCTATTACTTGAAGTTTACTTTTTAATACTTTCAAAGCTTCTTCTCTATTCCTAATTTGACTTCTTTCATTTTGACATGTTACTACTATTTTTGTAGGTAAATGTGTAATTCTAACAGCAGAATCTGTTGTATTTACCCCTTGTCCTCCAGCACCAGTTGAACGATAAACATCTATTTTTAAATCCTTATCATCTATTTCTACATCTAAAGTTTCTGACAAAACTGGTGTTACTTCAACAGATGCAAAAGATGTATGTCTTCTGTTATTAGAATCAAATGGTGAAAGCCTAACTAATCTATGAACACCTTTTTCACTTTTTAAATATCCATAAGCATTTTCACCTTCCACTTTTATAGAACAACTTTTAATACCAGCAGTATCTCCTTCTTGATAATCAAGTGAAGTTACCTTATAATTTTTATTCTCACACCATCTAAGATACATTCTATAAAGCATTTCTGCCCAATCACAAGCTTCAGTTCCCCCTGCTCCACTATGAATTTCTAAAATACAATCAAAACTATCATATTTACCATTCAAAAGTAATAATTTTTCAAGTTCAAATAATTGTTTTTCTATTTTAAAAGTCTCTTCTAAAATAGAATTTAATTCTTCATCATTTTCTATTATTTCTAATAATTCACTATTATCACTTAAAGATTTTTTTATTTCTTCTAAAGGATTAATAACACTTTTTAATTTAGAAATCTCTTTATATACATTCTGCGCTTTCGCTTCATCCTCCCAAAAATCTTCTTTAACTGTCACCTTTTCCAATTCTTTTAACTTTTTTATTTTACTTTCTGCGTCAAAGTGACCTCCATAAATTATTTACTTGTTCTAGTAATTTTTTTATTTTTCTTTCTAATTCCTGTTTTTCCATAAATTCTACCTCTTTCTAATAATATTATACACTAGTTTTTTTTAAAATAAACTTTTTTTGGTATATTTTAATATAACTTACATAATATATTACTAGAGGAAGGTTCACTGTTACGTTGTGAAGATCCTCTATATATAGATGGGAATACTACGGTATTCCCTTTTTATATTATTTTTTTTAAATATTTATAAAATTCTCCTACAATTATTATTATAATTGATAACATAAATGTTCCAAATACCATATTAAAATCAATTGCATTAATTTTCAAAATACTTGCGATTATTGGTATTTCTGTAACTATAACTTCTAAAATAAGTGAACTTATAATAGTTATTATTACTAATGGATTATTAAGTATTTTAGTTCTAAAAATACTTTTTTTCTCACTTCTACAATTTAACACATGTAAATTTTGAATAAAGACCATTAATAACATAATTAAAGTTCTTGCCGTTACAATATCAACATTACTATCAACTAATTTTTTAAAGAAACCAAAAACTATAATAGAAATTGTTAAACCATATATTAAAATTTCTAAAAACAATTCACTATTAAAAATAGATTCTTTAGTACTTCTAGGTTTTTCCATCATTATATCATCTGATTCTTTTTCAAATGATAATGCAATATCCTGAAGTCCATCTGTTACTAAATTTAGCCATAGTAGTTGGATAGCAACAAGTGGCATATCATAACCAAATACTATTGACATTATAAAAAACAAGACTTCTGAAAAACCACATGATAATAAGAATAAAACTATTTTTCTAATATTTGAATAAGCAATTCTACCTTCTTTTATTCCCTTAACAATTGATGAAAAATTATCATCTATTATAATCATATTAGCAGAATCTTTTGCTACATCAGTCCCACTTCCCATAGCAATACCAATATTAGCTTTTTTAATAGCAGGAGCATCATTAACACCATCTCCAGTTACAGCAACAAACTCACCACTTCTTTCAAGAGATTCAACAATATGTAATTTATCAAGCGGTGTTACTCTAGAAAAAACAGTTTTAGATTTTATTACATTATCAAAATACTCATTACCTTTTTTATAAGCACTATCAAGTTCCACACCCGTTATAACTTGTTCTTTTTTAGTTGCAATACCAAGTTCTTTCGCTACTTGTAAACTAGTATTAGGATGATCTCCTGTAACCATCAATACTTTTATACCAGCAAGCCTACACATTTTTACAGCATCAATTGACTCTTTTCTAACAGGATCAATAAAACCTACTATTCCAAATAATTCTAAACCACTAATTTTTTTAATATCTTTTACTTCTCCATCACAAACTGCTATTGTTCTATAACCATTTTTAGTTAATTTATCATTTTCATTAGTTATAAAATCATCATTTTTAGAAAACTCTATTAATTTTTCTATTGACCCTTTTACAGTACATCTTAATTTTCCATCTTCTTCATAATAAACAGCAGAATATCCTTTTTCAGATTCATAGGGTATAATTTTTTTAATTTTATAATTACTATTATAATTTAACTTTTTCTGAAGAACTTTAAAAGCTACATCTATACTATCTCCAAAATAATCTTCATCACTATTATATTCTGCTTCATTATTAACAGCACATAAATTAACAAGTCTTTCTATCTTTTCTAAATTTTTTCTATTTCCTATAATTTTCCCTGTTTCACTATAACCTTCACCAGTAATATCATATTTATCACCTGTTGTTAAAATAATTTTTTTAGCCGTTTGCTTATTAACTGTTAAAGTTCCTGTTTTATCACTAGCAATTACAGTACAACTTCCAAGAGACTCAACAGAGTTCAATTTTTTAACTATAACATTTTCTTTAGCCATCTTGTTTGAAGCTACTGTAAGAGCTAAAGTTTTAGCAAGAGTTAATCCTTCTGGCATCGCTGATACAACAAGTGCAATAACTGCTAAAAAGATATCTTCTTTTTTAACACCACTACTTAACATAATCATAGTTGTTAGTATAGCAATAACAATAAGAATAAGATTAATTTGTTTAGAAAATCTATTCATTCTAATAGTAAGCGGTGATTTTTCAGAAACAGTTTCATTAACAGTTTTAGCAATTTTACCCAGTTCTGTATTAAAAGACGTTGCAACTACAATTGCCTTACCACGTCCTGTCATAACATTACTACCTGCATATACCATATTTTTTCTATTTGCCAAAATGGTATCATTTAGAATTACTTTATTATTTTTTTCTACATTATAGCTCTCACCTGTTAAAACTGATTCATCAATATTTAAATTATCACTTTCTATAATTCTAGCATCACTAGTTAAAGAAAGACCACTATCTAAAACTATAATATCACCTATAACTAAATCTTCAGCATTAATTTCCTTAATTTTTCCATCTCTAATAACCTTAGATTTAGTAACCAACATTTTAGACAAACTTTCTGCACTTTTTAAAGACTTATATTCCTGAACTACACCAATAATAGAGTCAACCATTACAATACCTAAAATGACACAAGCATCCAATTTTTCATTTATTAAAAATGAAATAATTGCAGTTACAATCAAAGTAATTGTAAGAGGTGATTTAACTTCTTCAATAAATAAACTAAAAATACTTTTTCTTTTACCAGTACTAATAATATTTTTACCATATTTTAAAAGCCTATTATTAGCATCTATATCACTCAAACCATCAATTGAAGAATCTAATAAATCAATAACTTCATTTACATCTTTCTTATAAAAATATGTCATACACGCCTCACCCTTTTTAAAAGAAAAGACCTAGTTTGTACTAAGTTTTAATTCTCTTTTTAATTTTAATAGACATGGTTCATATTTATCTTTAAACCATTGTCTTTTTTCTTTAGATAATAATTTCAATCTATTTTCATTATAATTATCTGTCATATCCACAAGTTTTAATCTTATAGCACTAATATTACCACTTTCAATTAATTTATCAATCTTTTTATGATAAATATTTATTCTTTCACCTCTTGATAAATTTTTTTCTATTTTATCAAAAGTAACAATTTCTACTATATCTAATATATCAGTAGGTATCCCTATTTCTTTTAAATCATTATATGTAACATCTGTATCTTCTAAAGTATCATGCAAAAGTCCTGCAATTTTTTCTTTACCATCTAACTTTTCAGAAACTCTTTTCAAGTGTCCAATATAAGGTCTACCTGCTTTATCAGTCTTATCCAAAAATAATTTATCAACTATCATAAAAGTTTTTTTATACAAATCTTTTTCTTTTTCAATACACTCTAATTCCTCATTATTAAAATATTTAAATAAATTATTTTTAACAGACATACAACTACTTCCTTTACTACTATAATTATTTTAACATATATAATTTTTATAAACAAGCATAAGAAGAAAAAGAATGCCATTATTAACATTCTTTAACACTATATTTAACTTCCCGTTTGTAAAGTATAAGGAGCAGAAGTTGTCCCTGTACCTCCAGCAAGTTTTACTGAACTACTTATTGATATAACTGGGCGTAATCCTAGAGAAGAACCAGCAGAAGTACTGTCATACGAACCAGACAACCCACCGCCGCGGGGCCAACCGTTGATGCTGCCGCGGCAACTTTCGTCGCTAGAATCAGTAGCCATAGTACAGCAAAGAGTAGGGACAGTAGCGCCGACGCTGCAGACGTTGGAGTAGCAGCTATTATAACATGACGATATACTACCTGTACCATAGTAGGTACCATTGTTACTATCTACTATTGTTCCATTTGTATTCGTTGTTAATATATTACTTGAGGTTGCCGTTCCAGTGTATGTTCCTGTTTTATAATTTGATTCACCTTTTGTAAAACTTATAGATTGAGAAGATGTTCCATTTCCTGCACTCATTGTCCAGTACTCTTCTCCTGTATATAAATAGTTTGATGTATTAGTATTTGTTGTATCAAGTCCTGCTAAATATGCTTGTCCTGCACTTATTAATCGTCTATTTAAGGTATATGAAGTTGAACATGATAGTGGATTTGTTGTATCTAGGGTATCTCCACAATAATTTGTATTTTCTAAATAACTACTATATGATGATAGATTACTATTATACCAATTATCTACTTCTGTTTTTGCAGTTGAATTATATGCAGTTGAGTTATATGTATCACTATATATACTTGTTCCTATTTGTGTACTAGCACCTGTTGTTGTACTACACTCTCCATTTGTTGGTATTCCATTATATATCATTTTTATTCCACCAGTCTCTGTTGTTCTTATTATCTTCCAACAATATCCTCCAAAGTTTACATTATTATTTGTAGTACTTGCATTTCCATTATAATAATATATTGGATTTGTATCAGATGATGTTGATGATAATAATGTCATGTTTCTTTTTAATGGTCCTGTAAGTGTTCTAGGTACTACATCTAATTGACTGGTATCACTTAAACTACCTATTGTTACTGTAATATTTGTTGTTCCTTCATCTAATCCTTCTATTTCACATGTTACACTTCCAACACAATCATTTGGTATTGTAGCAACACTAGTGTTACTACTTGTCCATGTGATACTTGATATATCTCTGGCATCACTTGGGGTTACACTTGCTTGGAAGATATGGCTTGCTCCTACTTCTATTTCTGCATCACTTGATAAACTTACGGAAGTTGCTAATTCATTTTGTACTGTTACTACACAACTTGCAGTATGTCCTTTTGCATCTCTTGCTGTTATTGTGGTTGAGCCTGCTACTAATCCTGTTACGTTACATACTGCAGTTGCAGAAGTTGTCTCTATCTCTCCACTTGAGTTTGTACTTCCTCCAGTGCAACTTATACTTGCTTTTGTTGCATCACTATTTGTCCAGTAAATAGTTTTATCTCTTGAGTTTGATAAGTTTAATGTTGCTGTTACCTGCGTACTACTATTCCTATCTATTGTTACATTTTGTTTATCTATACTTAGTCCTGTTGACTCTGGTTCTTGTATTGTAACTGTTATACTTTTTGATGGGGCACTTGGATTACTGGCACTCTTTACTGTTAAGGTTGCACTTCCTGCTCCCTTAGCTGTTACTTTTACTTTATTGGCAACTACTGATTTACTACTTCCAGTA
>JAZUAY010000072.1:0-7948 GCA_045638205.1 Bacilli bacterium | reverse complement strand
CTTTTTTATTTTACTTAATTTATCACTACTAATTGAATAAATAAACAAAACTGTTATAATTAATATACATACATAATAAACTGCCATATTAGGAAAATAATAATAATGCATAAGATATTTTATAAAAGCATCAATTGAATCTGTAACATAATAATGATATCCTCCACTAATAAAAAATAATATAAGAACTAATAACATTGGAAAAACTATCTTCACATATTTATTATTACGTTTAATATTAAGCATTAAAAAGATAAACAAAAAAAGTACTATTAAAAATAGCTCTATTCCCATAAATGAATTAGTAAAATATTTTAATATTAAACTTATTTTATCAAGAATAGATAAATCCATAATAGTACCTCCTTTACTTACACACGCTCAAAAATATAAATTGATTGAGTAGTATCGCTATCTTTTGTACAAGTAATAAGAGTAAGTCCATTAACATCTTCACGTGGTCTATGAATTGTAACAACACCAACTTTAGGTTGAACTTCAACTTTAACTAAAGTATAAGAATATCTAACACCATTATAAGTAACATATGCCATATCACCAATATTAAGACGATATAGATAAGCAAAATATGAGATATAAGCATCACCAGAATGAGCTATAAGTATAAAATTTGTATTAGGTTGATCTGGATAACTACCAGCATTAGAAACTTTAATATTATACTGAATATTATTATATCTATCTTCTTTACTTAAAAAGCCTCTTTTTAAACTAATTCTTGGTATTTCTAAATAACCAACATAATTATACCTAATCTTAGGTGTTTCTTCTTTTACTTCTTCTACATTAGTAACATCACTAGAATCACTAACTTTTTCAACAGTTTTCTTTTTCTTAGGTTTTTTTTCAATTAAACTTAATCTTACTTGTTCATAAACATCTTCTTTTAAAACTTTTAAATGTCCATAAGACATAACCATAACCCCTATAAATAATAGGAAAGAGCCAAAAAGTAATATTTGACTCCTCTTAATATTTTTTATTCTTTTCATATTACTTTTTCTTAGGTTTTACAGCTTCAAACATTACTACTCCACCAATAATAATTACCATTAATCCAATTATATAAACATAACTAGGAATATAACTTGCAGTATCTTCTGTTGGAGTAAATGGAATAGTAAGTGTTACAGGAACAGCTCTTGTACCAGGTATTGCAATAATAGGTCTTTGAGCACTATCTTTACTTTGATACTCATAAACCTCATCACTAAATTTAGCTGTAAGACTTAAATTAATTTGTGGGTCTTTAGTATTTTGTATTTTAGCAATTGGTAATCTAACTTTGAAACTACTATCTGCTCCAATTCTAATTTCATTTCCTTCTCCACCATCACTAACTAATTTAGCATCATAATCATTATCACCTAAACTAACAGTAACATAATTTAATAGTTCAGGATTAGTAATTTCAGGTTTAATTTCACTACTTACAACATAATCACCATCTTGACTAAATGATAAATTACTAACATCAACTGTAACCTTACCTTCTCCTTTGCTATTTACATCAACTGCTTTATTAGCAAGTTCATAAATAACTTTAGTATATACATCTCCTTGAGCTTCTATAGTTGTTTTATAACTATCTTCTAATTGATTAGTATCACCTAATAGAGATAAATAATACCAAATAGCGTATTGTGTAACATATTTCTTTTCATTATCATTATTAAGACCACTCATATAAGTAGAATTATTATTTATTGGATATGCATTATTAAGTATATAAGCAAGTCCTACTGACTTACTAGCATCCATTTTAGTTGGATTAGTATACTCATCAGCCCTTTGTACATTTCCCTCACCATCAATAGCAATTCCTAAATCCTGTTTACCTTCTATACAATATAAATTATGTGCATTACCTGATTCATCAACACCATAGAAATTATATTGTAAATTTAAACCTGTGGCAAAACTCCAAGCTGCACCACCATCAAACACACCAGCATTAGCAGGACAACCAGCAGGATTACCTTTATGACAAATTGTCAATTTTTGAGGAATAGTATCTCTGGTATATTCAACACCATCAGCATAACTTTTACTTAAGCCATCTGTTACTAAAAACATAGTAATTAAAAGGCACATAGTAGTAAAAGCACCTATAAAATAACCACTTGTTTTTTTATCCATAACTATCTTTTTAGCCATTTTTTTCTTTTCATTATTCATTACATTTCACCTTACCTTATATAACAACAGTATACCACAAAAAGAGCAAAAGTAAAATATAATTTTAATAAAAAAATTAAAAAAAATATATTTAATCAATATCAAATATATTTTTATAGTCAATTTCTATTTCTTTATTTTTATAAACTGTCATCAACAAATCACCTTTTTTAACACTATCGCCCACTTCTTTTTCTAAAACTATACCAACACTATGATCAATTTTATCATCCTTTTTAATTCTACCAGCACCTAAATTTAAAGAAAGCCTACCAACTTCTAAAGCATCTATTTTTTTAATAACACCACTTTTTTCACTAAAATATTCATACTTTTCCTTACTAATTTCTAAACTATTAATATCTCCACCCTGATTTTTAACAATTTCCAAAAATTTATTGTAAGCCTCACCATTATTAATAACATCTAATATTAACTTATAAGCTTCTTCCAAACTTATATTTTTAGACATACTAACCATATGTGTAGCAAGTTCTATACATAAATCATAAAACTTTCCTTTTTCTTCTCCTTTTAAAACACGAATAGCTTCCATAACTTCTAAACTATTACCAACAGCATAACCCAAAGGATTATCCATATTACTAATAACGAATCTAACATTTTTACCATACTTTTCACCAATAATTTTCATAAGATTGGCAAGGCTCAATGCTTCCTCTTCAGTTTTAACAAGTGCTCCACTACCATATTTAACATCAAGCAAAATATTTGTTGCCCCTCCTGCTATTTTTTTACTCATAATACTAACCGCGATTAAAGGAATAGATGAAACTGTTGCCGTCACATCACGAAGTGCATAAATTACTTTATCAAGTGGTACTAAATTAGCCGTTTGTCCAGTAATAACCGCACCAACTTTTTTTACTGAATTAAAAATTTCATCATTATTTAAATCTGTTCTATAACCTTTAATAGATTCTAATTTATCAATAGTTCCACCAGTATATCCAAGTCCTCTACCACTAGTTTTAATAGTAGGAATATCAAGGCTTGCCACAATAGGAACTATAACTAATGTAGTTTTATCACCTATTCCACCAGTAGAATGTTTATCAACAGTATTTTTAGAAATTTCACTAAAATCTAATCTTTCACCACTTTTTATAAAAATATCACATAAATCAAATATTTCATCTAAAACCATACCATTTATACAAATAGCCATTAATAAACTACTCATCTGATAATCTTTAACTTGACCATTTAAATACCCCATAAATATAGTTTCTAATTCATCATAACTTAATATTTCACCTAATCTTTTTTTATCAATAATATCCTTTATCATAATATCACCTATTATAAAAATACCACAAAAAAACTTTAACTACAATAGTTAAAGATATTTTTGCATAAGTTCAATTAATCTTTTAGGATTTTCTATAAGTTTATTATATATTTTATCATAATTTCTAACAATAACAATAAAATCATATTCTTCTTCAGATAAATAAAATAAATCATCCCCCTCATCAATAGTTGCTAATTTATCATTTCCCATTAAAAAATCATAACTAACACCCAAAGCTCCAGCTAGCTCATGTAAATTAGGAACTGTAGGAATTCTTAAATTATTTTCATAATAGCTTATAGCAGATTTAGTCAAATGAACTTTCCTAGCAAGTTCATCTTGAGTAAGCCCTTTTCTTTTTCTCAATTCTTTTAATCTAACTCCCAATAACATCTCAATATCCACCTCACATATTTAATTATAAAATAAGAAATAAATATGATGTTAAAAGTTAACAAATTGTGTACTTTTAAAAAAAGCGAATTTACTCATCATTCGCTTTAATATTTTCAGAAATATTATTTTCTTTTTCCCTATTAGTTGATAGAAAAGTAACTTTTTCAGCCATAATCTGAAGAACATTCTTATTAATATCATCTTCTTTAACTAACATAGACTGTACTCTACCTCTAATACTTAAGACATCGCCTTTTTTGCAATAATTAGAAGTATTAGTAGCTATATTATTCCAAAGAATACAATCAATAAAATCAGTATCATAAAGTCCTTCTTGATTTTTAAAGCTTCTAGGAACTGCTAAAGTAATAGTTGCAAGTTTTTTACCTGATTCACTTTCATTAACTTTAACATCTCGTACTAATCTACCGACTAATACAACTTGATTAAGCATAATCTGCCCTCCTTTCGTGCAAATATATTAACAAATAAAATATTTTTGTCAAAAGACCAAATTTGCACTTTTATACAAAAAAAAGGCATGAAAAAAGCATTTTTCTCTAGAAAAAATGCCAATTTACCCCTATAAATTATGACGTATTAGCTGATTTAACTCTACAGCATATTCCATAGGTAATTCTTTTCTAAATTTATCAAGAAAACCTAGAACAATTAGCTCCGTAGCTTTCTCTTCATCAATACCACGACTCATCATATAGAAAAGGTTTTCTGGACTTATCTTGGATACTGTTGCCTCATGTTCTATATTACTGCTTTCATTTTCTACTGTATTAACAGGAATAGTATCACTTTTACTCATCTCATCTAAAATTAAAGTATCACATTTTACCATAGCTTCACTATTTAATGCACTAGGTAAAACTCTCACCTTTCCTCTATAAGTGGCGTTCCCTCCATTTCTACTAATGCTTTTGGAAATGATCTTACTTTTAGTATTCTTACCAATATGAATCATTCTAGCACCACTATCTTGAATCTGTTTATCTTTAGCAACACTAATAGTAATACAAGTACCAAAAGAATTATCACCTTTTAGAACACAACAAGGATATTTCATAGTTCTAAAAGATCCTATATTACCATCAATCCATTCCATAATACCACCTGTATCAACTAGTGCTCTTTTAGTAACTAAATTGTAAACATTAGGTGCCCAATTTTGAATAGTAGAATAGCGACACTTACTATTTTTACCAACATATATTTCAACAACTGCAGCATGTAAACTAGAATCACTATAAGTTGGAGCAGTACAACCTTCTATATAATGAAGAGCACTATTGTCATCAACAATAATCAAGGTTCTTTCAAATTGACCCATATTACGAGAATTAATTCTAAAATAACTCTCAAGTGGTCTATCTACTATTGTATTTTTTGGAACATAAATAAAACTACCTCCACTAAAAACAGAACCATTTAAAGCTGCAAATTTATTCTCACCATTATCAACAATTTTACCAAAATATTTTTTTACAAGTTCTGGATATTTATGGCAAGCATCTTCAATTGAAGTAAAAATTATTTTTTTATCTTCAATTTCTTTAAGCATATTATGATATATTACTTCACTTTCATATTGAACACCAACACCACCCATATGAGCTTCACTCTCAATTACTCCAACACTATCTAGCTCATCTCTAACAGGTCTTAAAACTTCATTCCAATTATCTACAATTTTTTTATCTTTCATACTTTGTTTATAATAAATTATTTTTTCAAAATCAAGTTCAATATCCGGCCCAAACTTTGGCATTTCTAAACGAGAAAATTTCTTATAACTATCTAATCTATAATTTTTAAAGAATTCTGTTTCTTCTTTAACTTCACTTATTTTTAAAATATTTTCTTTACATAAACCTTTTATTTCCATGATGCTTCATCCAATCTATTAAGCATTTTACAAATAGCTGTATAAGGTAGAAGTGCACAAGTAATTCTATTTGGTTGTTTAGAAATTTCTGAATAAACTAAAAGTTCACCAAGTAATTCTTTATCATATTCTTCTTCATTAATCATTTTTTTATAATTTTCTAAGATCTTTCTAGCTTCCCCTACACTTTTACCAATTAACTTTTTAAGAACAATAGAAGTAGCACTAGTACTAATAGCACAAGCTTCCCCATCAAATCTCATATCTTTAATAATATCATTCTCAAGCTTCATTTGTATATCAATATTATCAATACAAGATTCATTATTAGTATTTTCTATAATATAACTACTATCATTAACAAGCTCCTTATTATAAGGATTTTGATAATTATCTAAAATAATTTCTCTACGTAAATCTTCATCTTTTTCTAAATCCATATCTTCACCTCTAAATTACAACTTTAAATATATCACGACTATCCTTAAGTGCATTTATTAATTTATCTACATCATCCTTATTATTATAAATATGCATACTAACACGACAAGTATTTTTAATATTCATTTCATCTTTAAGCATTTTAGTACAATGATTTCCCGCTCTAACAAAAATATTATAATGATTTAAATAAACTGCTGTATCTTGACTAAAAACTTTATCTAAATTAAAAGTAACTATACCACTACCACTAGTTTTATTATATAAAATAACATTATCAATTTTTTCAAGTTCTTGAATTAAATATTTTTTTAATTTTTTTTCATGTTCATGAATATTTTCTACACCGACACTTTTTATATATTTAATCGCTTCTCCCATACCAATAACTTCAGCAATTGGAGGAGTTCCAGCCTCAAATTTATTAGGGGGACTTTTAATTTCAAATATCCCATCTGCATCAAATGATTGATTCATTCCACCACCATAAATAATTGGATCCATCTCATCTATTAATTCATATTTCCCCCACATAACACCAACACCAGTAGGTCCTAACATCTTATGAGCTGAAAAAGCAAGAAACGAAATATTATCACGAACAACATCAACTGAAATATGACCAACTGCCTGAGAAGCATCTACCACAAAATAAATATTATTATCACGACAAAGCTTACCAATAGATTCTGTATCACGAATATCTCCAACAACATTACTAATTTGACTAAGAGCCACAACTTTAGTTTTATCAGTAATAAGAGATTTAATACTATCAACACTAACTTCATATTCATCATTTAATTTAGCATATTTTATAGTAAAACCAATTGTCTTTTGTAATACAAGAAACGGTAAAATTAAGCTAGCATGTTCTCCTTTATTAAGAATAATCTCATCATCTTTAGTTAAAGTTTTAGCAAAAAAGCCAAAAACAATCATATTTAAACTTTCAGTGCTACCACTAGTAAATACCACCTCACGTGAATCTTTTGCACCGATAAAATCTTTAACAATATCACGGACACCATCATATTCTTTATTAGTTTTTATTGCAAAACTATATTCACCCCTATGAATATTAGAAGTATATTTAGTATAATAATCAACCATCTTTTGAACAACACAATTAGGCTTAAGTGTTGTAGCACCATTATCAAAGTAAACTACATCATTATTTTTTAAAATTGGAAAATCTTCTCTCACACTATTCACCTCCTAACACATCTATTTCATCAAAGAAATAACTAACTTTATCTTTTAAAACATCATTTGGAATTAAAAATCCTTTAATTAATAATTTATAAATTTTATCTACATCTAATCCTCTACTCTGCATATAAAATAATACTGCTTTATTAAATTTACCAATATAAGCAGAATGATTGCTAATACTATCATAACTATCTATAAATAAATTAGGACATATTGTACTTTTACCATTCTTTAAATTAATAATTTTATTATCTTGATTACAAATACTATTTACTATATTCTTATAAACATAACCATTAATATTAAAATCAAGCTTTTTATTAAAAACATTAACACCATGATTATAAATATTACTAATAGTATTATCTTTATTATGAAAAACAGAAACACATACATTATTATTATTATAATTAATAGTACTAAAATGATATTCTAAATTAATATTTTCAGAGTTTAAATTTATATTAACTAAAACTGATTTAGAA
>JAZUAY010000071.1:0-3931 GCA_045638205.1 Bacilli bacterium | reverse complement strand
TTATTCCTATTACAACAAGCACAATAAATAATAATGCTACTATTGACATTATAGTCTCTTTTTTATTACTTTTTATCATATAAAACAGCCTCCTTTTATCTTAAAGTACGTTACTTTAAAAAATTAAAACAAGTTGTAATTATATAATATATAAAATCTATTTGACCAAAATAAATTATATAAATTTAAGTATTCCAATTTATTTAAAAGTATGATAGAATCTATATTATAGAGGAACTTTCTTAAAGTAACGTACTTTACGAAATTTAAATCTTTATAAAATAAGGAAAATATAATAATTAAAATTATAGTTGAAAACAAGCTATAATTTTTTTATTTTTTTCAAACAAAAGTATTTACATGTGTTTAATTCTTTGTTAAGCTTAGCTTATACGTTTGTTTTAAAGGAGGTTCGTTATGAAAAAAACAAATATTAAAGATTTAATATATAACATCAATGGAAAGAATATTATATTAGATAGTGACTTAGCTAATCTCTATAATTGTAAAAATGGTACAAAAGAAATTAATCAAATTTACAAAAAAAATATCGAGAAATTTAATTTAGAAGATTCTTTTCAATTAACAAATGATGAAAAAAATCAATTGTGGTCATTAGCTAATGACCGCAATGTGATTAAAAATTTTAACAATATGTCTAGAGTAAATCCACGAGTTTTCACTGAAAATGGAGTTAAAATTTTAGCAAGTATTTTAAGAAAAAATGATGTAAAAATTACTACACCATATATTTTAGATGCCTTTAAAATCAAAAATAAAAATGATAAGAAACTTCCGGAAATCATTGAAAGCAAAGACTTTCGTGATAAAATATATACTATTAGAAATGTAACAGTTATGCTTGATTTTGATCTTGCAGAAATTTATGGGTATGATACAAAAAATTTCAACAGACAAGTAAAAAATAATATTGAAAAATTTGATTATGACTTCATGTTCCAGTTAACAGAAGAAGAATTTTCAAACTTGAGGTGCAATTTTTGCACCTCAAGTTTAGAGCAAAATTATGGTGGTAGAAGATATTTACCTTATGCATTTACAGAACAAGGAATATATATGTTAATGACAGTTTTAAAAGGAAATCTTGCAACTAGGCAAAGTAAGACACTAATTAGATTATTTAAAAGTATGAAAGATTATATTGTAAATAATAATTTTGTTAACTATAAAGATTTTTATAAATTAGCAGATAATGTTAAACAAATTGAAAATACTATAGTAACTAAAACTGAACTTCAAGATGTAATAGACAATTTTAATGAAAAATTAATCAAAAGCCACTATCTAATATTAAACGGTAAACAAGTTGAAGCTGACATTGCATACAAAGAAATATATTCTCTTGCTAAAAAAAGTATTTACATAATAGACAATTACATAGGCTTAAAGACATTAGTCTTATTAAAAGATATTAATAAATCTATAGATGTTACAATATTTAGTGATAATATTAATAAAATGCTTCATAAATTAGAATATAAAGATTTTAATAAAACATATAATTTAAATATTAACTTTAAAATTACCAATAACAAATTTCACGATAGATATATTGTAATAGACTTCAAAGAAAAAGATGAGCTAATATATCATTGTGGCTCTTCAAGTAAAGATTCTGGTAATAGAATTACAACCATAGAACAAATACAAGATACTGATAATTACAAAGTATTAATAAATAATATGATTAATAATACTAAATTAGTTTTAACTTAAAAATAGTGGTCTCCCACTATTTCTTTAATTTAAATTTTTTCTTCATTTTATTAATAAAAGCTTCACCAAAAACTCTATTTAAAACACCCATTTTACTAGTTAATATATAATAAGGTATTGCACCTACGATTGTATAAATTAAAATTATAAATATATTTAAAATTCTATTATTAGCATAGATTGGTATAACTAACTTTAATAACAACAATACCATTGTCATAACAATAGAACTTATAAAAATACAAAATAACTCTTTAAATGTTTCATTATATCTAACATCAAATTTTTTATGAAGTGCCACCATACAAATATTTAAAGATACAAAGTAACCTAATATTGTAGCAGTAATTGCTCCATAAAAAGCATGAATACCAAGTGACTCAAATAAAACCATAAACTTAACATTAAATAAAATTTTAATTAAAACACCACTAAATAAACTTATAAATACTGTTTTATAATCTTTAAGCACTTGAACAGTAGTAACTGCCGTTGTATAAATTGACATAAAAAATGCAATAAACACAAAATAACAAAAAACTATTGCCCCAAATTTACTAGGTCCATAAAATACCATCCAAAGTGGCTTAGCAAGAACTGATAAACCTATAGTCATAGGCAAAGTAAATAAAACTAAAACTTGAAAAGTTTGATTTACAGTATGATTAATTTCTTTTTTATCATTCTTAACAAAACTAGAAGTTAAATTTGGAATAAGGCTAACAATTACTCCCGTTGATACTGATGCAATAATCATATTAAATTTATTACCCCAAGTAGAAATAATACTCATAACACTTTCTGCATCTTTTGTAGTATAATTAAGTGTCTCACCAAGTGTTTTAACAACAGTTGTCATATCAATAAAATCATACATAGACTTAGCAACATCTATCATAATAAAAGGTAGCGAATACCAAAAAATTTTAATTAAGATATCTTTATTAGTAATAGTAGGCTCAATAACATCTATTTCTTTTTTAGCAAAAACCTTTTTATTACGTTTAACAATATCAAGTAAATAAAAATATGACACCAGTGCACCAGCAGTAGCACCAAATACCGCTACACCAACAGCATTTTCTAAAGACTGATGAAAAACTTTTAATGATAAATAACTACCAAAAATAATTATAAATACTCTAACAATTTGTTCAATAACATTAGAAACTGAACTAGGTGTCAAATATTTATGTCCTTCCAAATATCCTCTATAAATACTAAGAATTGGTACAATCAATATAGCAGTTGATATAACTCTAATAACAAACGTAACTTGTTCCAAAGTGTTTCCACCTCTAAGTTCACCTAATATTAAATGTGCTATATAAGGTGCAAAAATAAATAATAAAGTAAAAGCAATACATCCCATTAAAATAGATAAATTTTTACCAAGCTTAAAAGCTCTTTCTTTAGCATCATAATAACCTAAAGTTTGATATTCACTGATTATTTTACTAATAGCAAGGGGAATCCCTGCTGAACTTATACCCAAAAATAAAGAATAAATAGTATAAGCATAACCATATAAAGCCCCTCCCTGCTCTTTAACAACAGAATGAAAAGGTATAACATAAATAATACCTAATACTTTACTAATAATAATACCAAGAGTAGAAATAAAAGCCCCTTGTAAAAATGTATTTTTTACTAATACTTTCTTATCATGTTCTTTTTTATCTAAATTTTTCATATACTAACTCCTAACAATAGTAATTTTATCATATAAATAAAATAAAATAAAGAATTATCTATAAACAATCATAGCCGAAAAACAATAAATTTGCTCCTCACTATACACTGAATTACTTACTTGAAACCTTATATCAATTACTTCACCATCTAAATTATCTAAAAAACTATTAATACTTTCTTCCAAATCAATTTCATTTTCTTCATCAAATATTTTAACTTTCATATTTATCACCATTTATATAATAACTTACAAAAGCCGAAAAAAATGTCAATTTATTCCTTTCTACAAAACAAACTGACAAAATAGTAACTAACAAATATTAATGGTAAAACCAAAACCATAGCAACAATTATTTGAATAATCCCACTTTTTATAAAAGAGACAAGAAAAATTAATAATGTTATATCAAATGAAGAAATTAATGCTAAAATATTTAAAAGTTTATTATAATCAACACTTTCTATATCAACTTTATAAAAGTTTTTTAAAATCATAATC
>JAZUAY010000070.1:0-13079 GCA_045638205.1 Bacilli bacterium | reverse complement strand
TATATTACTCTTGCTGATACATTTCTATATTTTTCTCTTGTAAAAGCTTCTCCATATTTATATAAATTAAAACTTAATAACTTTCCTATTTGAAATAATTCTGTATTATTTGAAAAGTATACAAAATATTTATCTTTATAAAACCTTGGATCATTATTTGGTATATTAATATCATTTAAATAAATTCTTCTACCACCAACACAGTTTACTTGTTCTATTACTTGTGCTGTTATAATCAATTCTTCTTTACTTGATGTTAAGGCTGCTACTCCAACAAATGATAATACTCCTAGACCAATTGATATAAATAAAATTATAAATAAATTTTTTGATGTATCTTCATAGTATATGTCTTTTGGATTATTTTTGTTATATTTTACTTGGATTATTTTATCTGGAATATTTTCATTTAATTTCTTCGGGGTATAATAATATGTTTTCTTATTTACTTTATATTTATAATTAGACTTATAATATGTTAATCCTCTTTTATATATCTCATCATAATCAATTAAATCGGCCCCTATTATTTTATATGTGTCATATTTTTTATTTTCTTCTACTAAAAAGTATACTGATAGACCAATTGATATAAAGCATAGAAATATTATTAGTATTAACCATCTTCTTACCTTTTGCTTTAAACTTTTAGGCTTTTTTGTTTTGTTTTTGCCCATAATAATCCCTTCTTTTTTATTCTTATAATTATATTATATACTAAATTTACAAGTTTTTAAAGATTTTAAAAAAAATATCCACAATTTTTGTGGATTATTCTATTATTAATTTTTGTCCTATTGTTACAGCATTAGCCTTTATATTATTTAGTTTTTTTAATTCCTCTACACTTAAATTATTTCTGGCAGCGATAGAAAATATTGTATCTCCATGCTCTACAGTGTAGGTTATTTTTTTATTTCTCATTCCACTTTGCGGTATTTGTAATACTTGTCCTATTTGAAGAACATCACTGATTAGTCCATTGATATTTTTTATTTCATTTACTGTTGTATTATACTCTCTTGCTATGTTATATAAATTATCTCCTCTTTGAACTGTGTATAAAATTACTGATGTGTCTGGAATTTCTGTGTTAGTATTTTCTGGTACAATTAATTCCTGACCTATTTGTAATACGTTACTTGTTAAGTTGTTTAATTTTATTAATTCTTCTATTGTTGTGTTGTAAAGATTTGCTACACTATATAAACTATCTCCTCTTTTAACTATATAAGTTGTAGTTACTATTTCATTATTTTCATTTTGTTCTTCTTCATTATTGTTATTAGTTGGTATTTTTAAAATTTCTCCAATTATTATTAGATTTGATGTTAAATTATTTAGCTCTTTTAATTTTTCTACTGTTGTGTTAAATTTAGATGCTATTAATGATAGACTATCTCCTTTTTGTACTGTATAAGTATTAAGATTAGGATTTTGTTCATTGTTATTATTAATAGCATTTTCTTTTATAATTAGTTCTTGACCTATAGTTAATAAGTTGCTAGTTAAGTTATTTAGTTCTTGTAACTTTGGAACTGTAATACCAAACTTACTTGCTATACTATATAAACTGTCACCTTTTTGGACTATATAAATTGTTGTTTCTTCAGATGGTTCTTTTCTTACTTTTAACTCTTGACCAATTTGTAAAATATCATCTGTTAAGTTGTTTAATTCTTTTAACTCTTGCACAGTTAAACCATATTGAGTGGCAATTTTTGATAAGGTGTCACCTCTTTTTACTATATAAAATTCTTCACTTGTTATATCTTCTTTTGGAGGAGTGTATGTATATCCTGCATACTCAGTTATCGCTTTTACAGCACCTTCTACATAATCATTTAAATTATTTTTTAATTTATTAGCATCCTTTGTATTATCAATAAAACCATATTCTAAAAGTATTGGTTCTGTTCTTCCAGTTAGCCTTTGAATGTAATAGTAGTCTTGGCTTGGATTTTCTGGTAGTCTTCTTTGATAATATTTTCTTACCTTTTGTCCTTTAGCACCTATTTCTTCAAGTATTGATTTAGCAAGTGTCTCATCATTTCTAAGAGCATATACCGCTTCAGCACCTTCACCGCCGCCAGCATTAATATGGTTTGATATTACTATAACTTCCGGACTATTACCAAATGCATTCAATATTCTGTTAACTCTTTCATTTCTTCCTAAATCTTCATCTGTTGTTCTAGTGATAGCAACTGGTACACCTAACTCTTGTAATCTATTATACATATAGGTTGCTGCTTGTAAGTTCAAATCTTTTTCTTTCAAACCATTACCTAAAGCACCTGGATCACTACCACCATGACCTGCATCTACAACAACACCCATTTTCCTTCTTTCATCCATCTATTTTCACCTCTATTATAGAGTATGTTAGATTTGGGAAAATGTCACAAAATGTTTAATTGCTCTCTTCAGGGGGACCTGCTCTCTTCAGTTAGAAGAGACCAAATTGCGTTAAACCCTTTAAATACGGGCCTTTTTATATTGGCATAAACCGTCATTTACCGTGGTTTTTTAGTGTTTTTGTACCTAAATTGTACCTAAAAAAGAAAAAATCCAGATCTTTTTCTTGGATTTCTTAACTATTTATTTTTGTTTATATATCTCTCCGTTGCATTAATCAACATCAAACCAAAATCAATCAAAAACATTTTTTGCTCATCAGTGTATTTTTTCCTTTTCTCCACCATATCTTTTTCACCGTGCCTAAAACATTGCAACTCATTTTGATAATCAAGTAACTGTTGTTTTGTAACATATCCTTTTGATATTACATCAATATTTAAATTAATATATTTACCATTTTCAGTTTTTCCAATGTAAGAAAAAACATTACGTATTTGTTCTAATTTTTCATCTAACGACATATTACAAAATTCTTTATTACTGGTAGACACAATTTTAAAAATATCATTTATGTTTGTACTATATGGTATTCCGTTATTTCTTTTTATAAATGATAAATTATCAGAATATGTTCTTCTATCTGCCCAAGCAACAGCTCCGTTAGGTTTTGTTCCATATTTAGCTCTTGTTGCATCTTTAAAAATTCCTTCAGATATATACTCTGGGGCATCAATTTTAAATAGTAGCTTAGGATGTTCTTCAATTTCATATCCCTCATTCAATAAATAAAATGACAACAGTAAAAATTCAAACACTATTTCTTCATCATCTTTACCAGGATGAGTATAGCTCTTCCACTTCATTATAATTTCATCATCATCTATATACTCACATGGATATTTACTCAACTTAACTAAATCATAATTCTTTATTCTTCTTTGATAGTAAGGATATTTGTTTCCATCAAAGTTATCCAAAAAATATTTTGTTAAATTCACGATATCACCTCTTTTGCTTGTCACATGTTTAGATATGTATTTACTATATCCATATAATTATTCACTTTTAATTGATTTTCTAACTCTTTTGAAACCTCGTTAATATTTTTTGATATTTCACCATTCGATGATTGTATATATTTAAAATCTTCTATTACTTGATCTTTCTTTTCTTTAAGGTACTTTTGATTCCTGCTACCATAAAAATATGATTCTAGCCTTTTTTGTTCACCAGTAGTAAGCTATAAAATAAATTAAATTTATTAAATCTACATAACTAGAAACAACCATAATATTATCAATCATACTATCATTTATGTTTGCCTTTTTATATAAAAAAGTTAAATACAAATTTTCAATAATTAGAGCAACATATTTTATCTCATTATTAATATATTTTTTTATCAGTTTATTTCCTGTAATATAACTTACAGCTTCCTTAACATTAGTTACATGTGTAATCTTTGATAAATACGAATATATTTCTTTAATATCAAATGGAACAAATACATTGTCAAATAATTCAGTACAGTTATTAGATACTATATCATTAAAAAAGCCTGCTTTAGTCATTATATTTATATCAACATTTTCTTGTATAGAGGTAGCCATAATATATGTTATTTCTTCAAATACATTTCTAAGAAGACAAGCTGCCATCAATGTCTTTTCTTTTGTTAATAAATTAAATACATTATCCAATTCATCAGATATTTCTTTAAAAAGATATTTAGACTTCCTATAGTTTGAAACAGACTTAAAATCAAATTTTTGTATTAAATCAATGTAAATGGAATTGCTAATATCTAATATTCTTAAAGTTTTGTCAAAGCAATAATTCTTATTCTTATGTTCTAAATCATAAATATATCCTCTTATTTTTGACTTCTTCATTTATTAACCTCCAATTAAAAATAGAGCATACTCCATCTTAAAAATGAAATATACTCTTTTAATATGCAAATATAGTATAGCACCTTTTTGCTGACATTTATACTATATTAACTAATTATTTGAATATTTTAGTTCGGCTTGTCTTATAACTTGTTCGACAGCACCTTCTCTTTTTACTGGAGGATAGTTATACTTAATCAATAATCTTCTTATATTAACTCTAATTCTAGCACGAGCATCTTCTCTTTTGAATGCATCTAAAGTTAAATTTTCATTAATAATTTCTACTAATTCTTTAGCTATCTGAACTAAAGTTTCATCTTGCATTAATTCTTTTATTTCAGGATCAGCACCTAAAGCATCAAAGAATGCTTTTTCTTCAGAAGATAAATCATACTCATTTCCTTTTTCTAATTCATCTTCAATTTCTTTCTTTAATTTAATCATTTCTTCAATGATTTTTTCTATATCAGCTATATCGGTTCTTTCATTATAAGCATCAACTATTTTATTGAACTTAGTAGAGAATTTTTCTTGTAATGTTAAATTTATCTTACCAATATCACTAATAGTTGTTTTAATGGCTCTAGATAATATCTCAGCTGCTACATTCTTATCTTTTAGACTTCTTAGCTTATTAAGCATAGTATCACTTAATAACTCTAAACTATTACCTTTTGATAATTCTCCAAGATTAATTAACTCATCTTCTCTAATAGATTGTTCAAGCATTACACCAACATTTCTATTAATTTCAGATACGTCTAATTTATTTTCATTTGTTATTTTAGATATAAATGATCTAACTGAAATAATAAATAATACTTTGTCTTTAAAATATTGCTCTAATATACCATTACATAAAGTATATAGATTTTTAGCATCTAAACTATGCTTCATAAATCTTTTCTTTTTATCTTCAGAACTTAATACTAAGTTAGCACCATCTTTAATGAGATTATATTTGCCAGTATTATCTGTATCATTAAAGCTAGAATAATCAAATCCATTTAGTATTCCATCTATAACTTCAATTTTATCTTTTAAGGTATTTACTAATTCATCATTATCAACTACTTGTCTTTGATCTCTTGTAGTATAAGTTTTTAATGCATCCAATAACCAGGCTTTTAATCCGATATAATCCACTATTAGTCCAGCCGGCTTAGTTTTATATACGCGGTTAACTCTAGCAATGGCTTGCATTAAATTATGAGCTTTCATAGGTTTATCTATATACATAACACCTAATCTAGGTACATCAAATCCTGTAAGCCACATATCTACTACTATAGCTATTTTAAATTTTTCATTAGGATCATCAGCTTCATTTTTAAATCTAATCTCTAATTCTTTTTTATCATTCTTAGTACCAATAGCTTTTTGCATTTCTTCTGAATCTTTATTTGATGGAGTGATAATCATATTAACTACATCTTTATAATCAGGTCTAAGTTGTAAAAATTTCTGATACATTGTATAAGCTGCTTTTCTTGAATAAGCAACTACCATAGCATGATCTGCTACCATATCTTTTCTTTCTTCAAAGTGACTAATGATATCTTTAACTATCAATTCTAATCTATCAGGATCTTCGATTACTTGTGATATTTTTGCCATCATTTGCTTAGATTTATTTATAGCATAAGCATCAGCTACTCCCTCTTCTTCAATAAACTTATAATAATTATCTATTTCATCTAATATTTTTTGATTTAATCCAACTCTAGCCATTCTTGATTCATACATAATAGGGACTGTAGATCCATCTAAGATAGCCTGTGTCATATCATAAGTATCTATTACATCTCCAAATATTGATGATGTTGACTTATCTTTCGTTTCTACTGGAGTACCTGTAAATCCAATATAGATAGCATTAGGTAAAGCATTATGAAGATATTTAGCTGTACCAAACTTTTCTCTGGCTTCATTAGTTTCATAATCTATCTTCATAGTAGCTTCTAAGCCATAATGTGATCTATGAGCTTCATCTACTAAAACTAAAATATCATCTCTATCACTAAATAATCCTGTTTCTTCTTCAAACTTTTGCAATGTAGTGAAGAATATACCACCAGCAATTCTATCTTTTAACATATCATCAAGTGATTGTCTTGATTCAGCTTTTTGTGGCTTTTGTTTTAGATAATAATCGCATTTAACAAAAGTCTCATATAATTGATTATCTAAATCATTTCTATCTGTTACTACTACTATAGTAGGATTATTTAATAGCTTAATCATATTACCAGAATAAAATACCATACTAAATGATTTCCCTGATCCCTGTGTATGCCATACTATACCAGCTTTACCAGTTTTAACACCATTAGTTACTGTAGATAATATAGCTTTCTTAACACCAAAATATTGATGATATTGAGCTAATATCTTTTTATCATCACTAAATAAAATAAAGTTTTGAATAATATCTAATAATCTATCTTTTCTAAACATTCCATTAAATAATGTTTCATGTGTAGACATATTTTCAAATACTTCATCAGTATCTTCTACTTTTTTCCAATCACTAAATCTAGAATATGGACTCGTAATAGTACCAGCCTTAGCAGTAACACCATCACTAATAACTAAGAATTGATTGTACTTAAATAACGTAGGAATATAAACGTTTCTATAACCAGTTAATTGAGTGTAGGCATCTTCTAACTTAACATCTTCATTAGTAGCTGTTTTAAGCTCAACCACTACTAAAGGAATACCATTTATAAAGATAATTATATCTGGCCTTTTAGTATCAAATTCTATAATAGTAAATTGTTGAATTGCTTGGAAATGATTATTGTTAATATTATCAAAATCAACTAATTTAACATTTTTATATTGATAACCATCATTAGTTTTAACTTGAACAGGTACACCTTCTAATAAATATCTTGTAAAGATTTTATTATCTTCAATAGGATTACCATGTGATAAAGTTTTTATAGTTTTAATGGCTTCTTGTATTTGACTATCATTAAAATCTTTATTGATTCTACACAGATCATCAAATAAAGTACCGTCCATAAAAACACTATGATAATCTCTATCTATATCATAACCATTTAATCTTTCATAGCCCATATTTTCTAAGATACTTAATGTTGCATCTTCTAATTGTTCTTCATTAAACATATTAATCACTTCCCACTTTACTTATCTATAACTTGACTTAATTCAATCTTACTTTTATCTCCATAAAAATTATTGATGACTTGTGATGTAACTTCATTTGCTTTTTCGATTTGAGAATGATCAAAAACATTATTTTCATCAATAATTTCATTTTCTTCCAAAGTTAATATCCAATTTAACATCTCATTTTTTACAGCATCTAATATTCCAATCATTGAAGTTTTGTTTCCTTCATAACAAAAATCAGTATCAAAATCCACAGTATTCATTAAATCCTGTTTTATTTTTCCAGGAACACTGAATCTAATAATATCACTATCCTTATCAAGTGAAGTTGCTTCTATTTCTGATATTGGAATCCTTAATGGCATGTGACTTAATCCATCACAAACTTCTTTTTGTGTTATAACATAAGGACACCACCCATAGTATGGATTATAAAATTTAATATAAAGCGGAATTTCTCTGTAAGTTGGAACTTTTTTATTTTCATATCCATTTAGTTCATTATTGATCCATTCAACAAATTCTTTTTGCTTTAATTTTCTTGCTATAATTAAACAATGTCGTAATAAATCAGTAATTGAATAATTTTTATCATTTATTTTATTTTCAAAATCTAAAACTAAACTCTTCATTTATTTACTCCCAATTATAAAATATAATATTATTCCACCTATTACTGTAACTATTATGCCAACAATAATATCTACAATAATTTTGTTCGATGCACCATTTTTTTGATTAATTTTTATTTTATTTTTATTTCCGCTAATGTTATTATTAAACATATTCCTACCACCTTATAATTTATATGATTAAATTTCTATATTATCTAAATCTATTTCACCATTCATTAACTTTGGTAATAATGTATCTCTTAATTGTTCGAGTTTTATATTTTTATTTGAATTATTAGAAATCTGATTCATTGTATTATTAAATAATAAATAATAATCTTTTAGCTCCTTTTCATCTGGTGATTTCACTTCCAAATTAGAAAGCATATCATTTAGTGCTAAATTCTTTATACCAGTTGTTCCATTTTCCCAATTAAAGAAAATATCATCCTCATACATTAATTTCAAATTCATATATATAAATGGTGCTAATATATCACTTTTCGTTTCAATTGCTCTACAAAAATTTGTACATAACAATGGAGAATCATACATATCCAAAATACTTTTTGTAATATATGCTGTTCTACCAGTTGACTGTGTAGGACTACCACCAGATATTTCAATTATAATATTGTTTGGATCTAGCTTTTTATTTTTATAATTCTTTTCCAAAATATATCTTATTGGAGCATTCCCTTTATTACCATACTCCATGCTAGGAATATCTGCTCCTCTGACGCAATATACCTTTGTATTATTATTTCCTTCTGGATTTTCTTTTCCCCAGTCACCACCAATTGTTTCACTAATATATTCTATTAAATAAGAATCTTTTTCCGCTTGATTATAAAATTTTTCTTTAAATTCTAGTTTTAACAGTTCAAACAAATTATTATTTATCTCATTATTCAATTCTATCTTTTTATCTATATCAAATAATATTTTTGAAATTTTTCTTTGATCATTTATATCTTTTGGAATTGATAATTCAATTCCCTTCATAACGCCTCCTGAAACTTCTTTAAAAGTTGAACCACTTCCTTTAGAAGCAATATAATCTTTATTTTGTTTTAGCAAATAATATAAGAACTTATAATCAACTTTTCCATTTGGAATTATTGATTTAAACCCCTGATTAGTGCATAAATCATTTTCAGAAATTGCAACATAACCTATTGGGGCTCTTGAAGAAAATAGAACGCTATTCTTTGGCAACATTTTTGTTGAACAACTCTTAAATCCTACATCTGTTATATTTCTTTCACCTCTTGAAATATAAACTTTATTGTACCCTGCTAAATCTTTTGGAGTAATCCAAGCGATATTACCGTCATAATTATCTGGATTCTTTGTTGAAGGTGTTGAACCGCCAACAACTTCTCCTATATCGGACAATTTAACATTGATAAATTCCATTTTCTCACTTTCCTTTCTTTTACGAATTATTCTTTGTATGATTAAATTTCATAGCCAAGAGCTTTTAAATTTTTCTTTATTTCTTCTTCATATTTATGCGACTCTTCAAATTGTGCAGATAACTCAGATGTGATATTCTTCATCTTTTCTTCAAAAGGAATACTATCTTCATTATTATCTTCAACACCAACATATCTTCCCGGTGTTAATACGTAATCATTATTTTTAATTTCATCTGTAGTGGCTGAATAACAGAATCCTTTAATATCTTCATAATTCTCACTATTTTGATAATTATGATATGTATCAGCTATTTCTTTTATATCATCAAATGACAATTCTCTTAATCTTCTGGTTACCATAGTTCCTAAGTTAGTAGCATTTATAAATAAAGTTTTTTCTTTTTGATTTTTGTTTCTATTTATAATCCATATAGAACATGGTACTGTTACTGTATAGAATAAGTTAGTAGGCATGGCAATAATACAATCAACTAAATCATTTTCAATAAGGTTCTTTCTGATTTCTCCTTCTTGTCCGCCAGCAGATAAAGATCCGTTAGCTAGTATACAAGCCATCTTACCATTTTGAGATAATTTAGATATCATGTGCTGTAGCCAAGCATAGTTAGCATTATTCTTAGGTGCTAAACCATATCTCCATCTAGGATCGTTTTCAACCTTTTCTCTTTCCCATTCCAAATTAAATGGTGGATTGGCAAGAATAAAATCTGCCTTTAAATCTTTATGTAAGTCTTCTGTAAAAGTATCTGCAGCATATTTTCCTAAATCTCCATACATAGAACGTATAGCTAAGTTCATCTTAGCAAGTCTCCATGTAGTAGGATTTTTTTCTTGGCCATAAATACCAATGTTATAAATATTGCCTTGATGTTCTTCAACGAATTTCATTGATTGTACAAACATACCACCAGATCCACAAGCAGGATCATATACTTTTCCTTTAAATGGCTCTATACATTCAACCATAGTTCTAACTAAACAACCAGGTGTGTAGAATTCTCCACCTTTTTGTAATTCATTCTTAGCAAATTGTCCTAAGAAATACTCATATATTCTTCCAAGTAAATCTTTTTCTTTTGCTTCTTTAGTACCAACTTTAATATTAGTAAATAAATCTAATAATTCCCCAAGATTGACATTTCTCATTGTAGGAGAATTATAGTTTTTTGGTAACACATTTTTTAATGAATTATTTTCTTTTTCAATTAAAGTTAAAGCATCATCTATGATTTCTCCAATGATAGTATCTTTAGAATGTTCTACTAAATATTCCCATCTAGCATTTTTAGGAACATAAAAAATATTTTCGGCTGTATAACAATCTCTTTCTTCTTCTAATCCAGCTCCTTCTTCAAGAAGTTCTTTATACTTTTCTTCAAATGAGTCTGAAATATATTTTAAAAATATTAAGCCTAATACTATAAATTTATAGTCTGATACTGACACAGCACCTCTCATCTTATCAGCGGCTGCCCATAGTTTATCTTCTAATTTTTTTAATTCTTGTTCATTCATATTACTTACCACCTTTTATTTTATACATACAGTAAAGAAGCAAAGCATACTTAACTGAATCATCTACATTAGTCTTATTTAATTCAACTAAGTTATCTACGACTTCCTTACCTTTATTAAAATCTTTCAAATTTTTATCTACAAATGTATTTCTATCTATTTCAACTTTTAATTGTTCAACTGTAGTTGTTTGCATCATATACATTAAATTATCAATCATAATACTACCTCCAAAGTATCTCTCTCATATAAAATTATAACATACAATTCGACAAAATTTGATATTTTACGACCAATTCGTACCAGAAATTACTGAATTGTATTAATAATCTTGACTAATTTTTAATTTTAAGTGATTAATACAAGGAATTGGAGGAATAGTATGATTAGAAAATGTACTGATGAAGATATTTCTGACGAAGAATTAGATAAAGTGATAAATCCCTTTTATGATAATTATCACGAATATGTTATTACTTATGTTGTGCCTGAAGTAATTGCATTTTATATTGCTAGTTCTTATAGTAGGAATGCTATGTGGGAAGCAACTTTTTATCAACATTATAATTCTGCTAAAGATACTTTTAATATTTGTGATGATGAAGATTATGATAAGGTTAAGGCTGAAGTAATTAAACTATTAAGAATGAAGTATTCTTTAGAAATTATTAGTGAAAATCCATTAGATTTTAAAAAAATTGAGTATTAGTTTTGGTTCTAATACTCTTTTGTTTTCCAAAAAACTCACGGAAAATTTATTTTTGTGTGAATGTATGTGGGCTGTGGGTGTGGAAAAAATTATATTTTTGGATTACCTACCCTCCGGGGGGGACCTCTAATAATTCATGTAATTCTTCTTTTGATATTATTCCTTTTTCTGCTTGTTCATGATGCATTCTACATAGTGTAATTAAATTATCACTATCAAGTTTTTTATTATAATCTTTTGCTATTGGTATGATGTGATGTACTTGTAGATTATCATATGTATATATATTATCTTTTAAACATAACTGACATAAATACTTATCTCTTTTCTTTATTTGGTTTCTTTTTTTAATCCAAGCATTAGTATTTCTAAATTGACTTTCTTTAGTATTCTTCTTATATACTCTTTTACACATTTTATCTTCTGGATGTATTCTTCCGCAAACCGAACATGATCTATACATTACTCTAAATATTTCTTATCATTACCATTTAATTTATTAGATGATTTATTAATATACTTTTGCATATCTTCTAATAAAAATCCTGGTATGATTCCTCTTTCTATCCATCTAATGGATTTATCATAGTTTCTTTCTTCTTGTTCTGGTGATAATGGTGCTACTCCTAATTTGAAGTATCCATCTTTTTTCATTTGTTCTAAGATAGATAAATAATAGTTATTCTTAACTATTTTAGTTTTATCTAAGATATCATGTATAGTTGGCATATAAGTTCTTTCTTTACAAAGTTCTATAATTGCTTTTTTAAACACTTCTGGTTCTATATCTTGTAACATTTCATACCATATTGAAATATCATCATTACTAATTACTTTTTGATAACAAGATGATAGTATTTTGATTCCTTCTACAAAATCTAATTTATCCATTTTGTTTATCTCTCATTTCTTTAGCTCTTCTGATTTCTTCTAAAGATATATCTTGGATTCTTTTAGTTTTTGGTTGCTGATGTAAGTATCTTTCAAATTTAGGACCAAATAAAGTTTCCGGTGTAAGATATGGTTTCATTTTAGGATTATTAATCCATTCACTTGTTTTCTTATCTATTACTGTCTTAATATCATTAATTGTATATTTTTTTAATATATTAGCTATTAATGTTAAAAAATTAATATCTTGGTCATGAAAACCAACAAGAACATCATCCCACATAGCCATTAAACTTTTTTCTTCACGAAAAGAACGAGGAATGCTTTCTACTTTTAATAATTTAACACATTTCCAGATATCAAGCCATTCATCTTCATAATCTTCTTTGACCTGAAGATTATACATTATATATTCTGCTTGATCCTTGTCATTATATTCAACATATGAATCTATAATTCTTAAATCATCATGCAAATCTTCCTGGGCATATGTATTAAAATTAAAACC
>JAZUAY010000069.1:0-7436 GCA_045638205.1 Bacilli bacterium | reverse complement strand
ATCTTTTATTATATAGTTGTTAGTAATATCATTATCTGAATTGTATTCTTGTTCATCACCAAAATATATTCTATAACTTTTTATTTCTCTTGTTGGATTGGTGTGTTCAATCCAATCAAACCATTCATTATCAAAAACTTTTTTATTAATCCATTTTACTTTAAGATTAGTTTTTGATATGCAATAATTAAATGATAATTGATCTCTTTTGGTATAATTTATAATCATGTTAAACCATAATTTCATTGTTTCTTGTACTAATTTATCTTTTGGCCTTTTTATATAAACTGTACTTTCAATAAGTCCATTATCATAATTGTAAGCTTCTTTTTCATAAAACTTTTTTAATTTATTAATAACTAATTTTGTTTCTTTTTTATGTCTGATACATGCTCCCATTTCTTCTTCAATACTATTTCTTTCTCCATGTTTAAATGCTACAAAGGTGTCATTTTTGCCTAAATAAGTATTGATAAAATCTTTTATTGCCTTTTTAAATACTACTGCACCATCCATCCATAATAATATATCATAATTATTAATTTTTGGATGACCTAAGATTTTTATTTTTCTTGCTAATTTAACATTTGATAATGTATTATCTTCAATATAAACTACATTCCAAGTATTTGATTTTATCTTTTTATTATTGGTAAAAAGATAATAATCTATTCCTTTCTCTTTATTTTCTATTTCTTTGATATCATCATAGTTACCTGTTATGCATGTATATACACATATTTTTTCCATTTAAATCACTCTTTCATTTGTTTTTGGTTCCTATATAACTTCCCCATAATTTATCAGTTTCATCATCTTCAAATTTTATATAACCAGCTGTTGGAATAAATGTTAACTCACCAAAATATATCTTGCTATTATTTAAGAATAGGTCAACTCTTACAAAATTAAAATCTTCAGATAATTTATCAATAACTTTTAATATTTTTTTATAATTCTTTGGTTTTTTTACTTTTATGTTTAACTTTTTAAAATTACTTTTTATATCTAATACATTCCAATCTTCATCAAACATTATTCTTTGTCTATCATCATTTATGACTCTTCCAATATATAATATTTTTCTTCTTTTACCATTGTTGTCTTGAAAGCAATAGCATTTTAAATCATCAGGTATTTTTCCATTTTTATTTTTTATTAATTTTTCAGCTACTATTTTATTGTCTATGTAATTATATAAAAATTCCCCATGAATATATCCATATTTAATATCAAGTAAACTGTTCATGTATTTACAGACTTCTGCTAAGTTTTCTTTTTTCTTATCCATTACAATATAATTAGTACCACTTCCACTTGTAGTTTTTAAGGCAAAACTATTAGGTAATTTTTCTAGGTCTTCTACCGATATTTTCGATTTACAAAAATACTGTTTTATTAAATAATCTTCTCCTATTTTTTCTTTTACATATTCTCTTACTTTATCTTTATCTGCTAATTTTGAATATAATTTCATTTTCTTTTTATCTAACTTTGTTACATTTAATTTTTCTGTAAAAGTTGTTGGATTGTTATAATTAATTGTATCATTCATGTTCTTTTTGTATAAATCTGTTATTAATTTCTTTTTTGTATAAAATGGATTTAATAGTTTTCTTCTGTTTTCTTTAATTACATTTCTATAAAAATTCCATTTTTCGTTGTCCATCTTAGTCATATCATACCCCATGCTTTTTCTCCTCTTCTCCTATCTAATCTCTAAAAAACAAATCTCTTGTATATATTTTTTCTTTAAAATTGTCGGTTGTTTTATCTTTTCTATTTACTAATATTACATCTGCTATATTACTAAATTCATCTATATTTTTTATTACTTTACAGCCTGCAAAAATATTACTATTTAATGTAGGTTCATATATTACTATTTTGATATTATTTAGTTTTAATCTTTCAATAATTCCTTGGATAGCACTTGCTCTAAAATTATCTGAATTAGTTTTCATTGTTAATCTATATATTCCAACAACTTTTGGATTCTTTCTTAATATCATATTGGTTATATGTGTTTTTCTGGTGTCATTAGCTTTTACGATTGCTTCAATTAAGTTTTGTGGAACGTCTTTGTAGTTTGCAAGTAGCTGTTTTGTATCCTTTGGCAAACAGTAACCACCATAACCAAATGATGGATTGTTGTAATCATCACCTATTCTTGGATCTAAGCATACACCATCTATGATATCTTTAGTATTAAGTCCTTTTAATTCGGCATAAGTATCTAATTCGTTAAAATATGATACACGAAGTGCTAGATAAGTATTTGCAAATAGCTTAACAGCCTCTGCCTCAGTTGAATCCATATACTTTATTACTACATCTTCTTTTAAACATGCATCTTTTAAAAGTTTGGCAAACACTTCTGCTTGTTTACTCTTTTCACCTACTATTATTCTTGATGGATATAAATTATCATAAAGTGCTTTACCTTCTCTTAAAAATTCTGGTGAGAAGAAGATATTATCAATATTATATTTTTTCCTCATTGACTCAACAAAACCTACTGGTATAGTTGACTTTATAACAATAGCTGTATTTATATTCATGCTTATTACTTTTTTTATGATGTCTTCAACAAGTGATGTATCAAAATAATTAGTCTCATCATCATAGTTTGTTGGAGTTGATACAATTACATACTTTGCTCCATCAAAAGCTTCCTTATAATCTAGTGTCGCTTTTAGATTAAGCTCTTTTTCTTTAAAATATTTTTCAATATATTCATCTTTTATAGGACTTATCCTATTATTAATCATTTCTACTTTTTCAGGAAGAATATCTAGAGCAACAACTTCATTCTTTGTACTTAAAAGTGTTGCTAAAGACAAACCTACATATCCTGTACCTGCTACTGCTATTTTCATATTTTTATATCTCCTTTATATTCATTTTATCAAATTGTTAATTTAAAGTCTATTATTTATATTTATTTTACAAAAAAATGCTTGCATTTTGCAAACATTTTATCTTGGATATGTTAAAGTTCCAAATACATTCATATCAACTGCACCAAAGATTCCATTTACTGTTCCTCCTGATGTATATTGCCATCCTACTAATGCTCCATTGTAATATGATCTGGTGTTATATCTTGCATACCATAAATCGATTCCTTGTACATCATTTATATTAAGTCCTGTATCTAGCATATTTTTATTAACGTATAATAGTGGAGTGTAGCCTGCTCCTCTAACTATTTCTGCAAATTTATTAATTGTTTTAGCTCTCATTTCTTTAGAAATAGAATTGTGTCTACCTACATTTCCATATGAATCACTGGTATACTCTACGTCGTAAACTAAATATCTAAATGTGCTAGGTCCACCGGCAGCGTTTGCCATAGATACTAGCATATTTGCTTCTTGAATTGCTTCTCCCTCATTTATAGCTGCTGAAAAGAAGTATGCAGATATTATCATTCCTTGACTCTTTGCTCCATTAACGTTTGTATAGAAGTAAGCATCTTCATAAAGTCCTCCACCACCCCAATATCTTCCGGCAGCTTTTACAATAACTCCATCAACACCATCATTTTTTATGGAACTCCAATTTAATGCTCCTTTTTCATTTTGATAATGCGATATATCTATAACTTTTTTTGCATTTCTTGCTATTAACTGACCTTGACTATTAAAGAAATATTTTTGTCCTGCAATAGTAACCCAACCTGTTGCCATTGTTCCGTTATAATAATAATATGTATAACCATTACTGTCTGTTACAAAATTACTTTTCATAGCTCCTGATACTGAATCAAATTCATATTCCATTCCATTTATAGTTCTTTTTCCATATATCATTTGCCCTATGTTAGAACCTGATTCTTCATAATAGCATGTTTTGTTTTGTTCTGCTATATATTGAAAGCCGGTTAACATAGCTCCTGTTATTTTATCAAATAAATACCAGTGACCATTTATTTGTTGTTGCCCATATTGCATCCTACCAATATCTTTTCCTGATTCTTTATAATAACATGTTTTATTCTGGTTGCTTATATATTGGAAGCCGGTTTGCATTGTTCCATTAATTGTATTAAACAAGTACCAATAACCATCAATTTGTTGTTCTCCATATAGCATCCAACCTTTTTTGTTATAATATACTCGTTTCGTTTTGCCTCCTCCTATTGAGACATCTTGAAATCCTGTTTTTGCTTTTCCTGTTTCATCAAACAAATACCAATGGCCTTCTATTTCCTTTTCTCCGGATTCAACTTCATAATTGTCATTAAAGTAATAAGTCTCATTACCTTCATAAATTAATCCTTTTTTCAAAGTTCCATTTGACTTATCAAAAATATAAACTCTATTGTTTATTATTTGTTTGCCATATAACATCCACCCTTTTTCATTATAATATACTCGTTTCGTTTTGCCTCCTCCTATTGAGACATCTTGAAATCCTGTTTTTGCTTTTCCTGTTTCATCAAACAAATACCAATGACCATTTATGTTTCGTTCTCCAGCTGTTTTATCTAATTTTCCATCTTTTCCATAATAATATATTCCATTATCTTCTATTAATCCTGTTTCCTTAGCTCCTGTTATTTTATTAAAATAATACGTTCCATTTGCTAAATCTTGTTTCCCATATAACATTTTGCCTTCATTATTATAATATACTGTTTTGTTCTGGTCTTTGATATACTGAAAGCCGGTTTGCATTGTCCCATTGATTTCATTAAATAAATACCAGTAGCCTTCTATTTGTTGCTCTCCATATATCATCCAACCTTTTTCATTGTAATATACTCGTTTTGTCTTTTCTCCTCCTATTGAGACATCTTGAAATCCTGTTTTTGCTTTTCCTGTTGCATCGAACAAGTACCAATGACCATTTATATTCATTTCGCCATTATATGGATTTCCATTTTTATCATAGCCATATATTCCTGTTGAATCATTTATAATACCTGTTTGTAATGATCCATTTACTTTATTAAAGTAATATACTTTATCATTTATTACTTGTCTTCCATATAACATTTTGCCTTCATTATTATAATATACTGTTTTGTTCTGGTCTTTGATATATTGGAAACCTGTTTGCATTGTCCCATTGATTTCATTAAATAAATACCAGTAGCCATTTATTTGTTGCTCTCCATATAACATCCAGCCTTTTTCATTGTAATATACTCGTTTCGTTTTGCCTCCTCCTATTGAGACATCTTGAAAACCTGTTTGTATTGTTCCATTTTCATCAAATAAATACCAATGGCCATTTATATATTTTTCTTCAGCATTTATTGTTACGGGAAATAGTAATATTCCTAATATCAATATAATTAATAAGTATTTTTTATTCATTTTGATCACTTCCTTTTTTTATTATCTATATAAACTATAAAATACATAATTTCCTCTAAGATCATATGAATCTCTACTTTGTTCATTCCAAATTGTTTCTATTGAATACCAGTGATTATTTGCACTATTATATGGATCATATACTAAAGTATTACCATTATTATTTCTGTATAAAACTATTTCATGAGTTAAACCTACTCTTGTAAAGTTCCCAGGCCCTACTGCTGCTAAAATAATTGCTCCTGCAGATAATTCACTCTTTAATTTTTTTAAATTATTTATTCCTTTATAGTTTATATTATAATAATTACTTGCTAATTGAATTGCGTATCCACTAGCGCCTGCTGTTATTTTATTGAATTCTATAGTATTATTATATAAGTAATCTGCTACTTCTTTTGGAGATACTTCATTATCTAAAATACCTGATAAAGCCATTGCCATTGCAGTTGGTAAACAACCAGTATTCTTCATATTATATATTCCATAATTATTCCATGCCCATCTTCCATCTAATTGTGAATAATAAACTGGATTATATTCGTATTTTTCTATATTATAATTTAGTTGTGTTTGATATTTTAACTCATTTCTTAATGATGTATATATATGTGAGATGATATTTCCAAATGGTTGATGTGCGGTACTGCTTATATATACTGTCCAATTATTGTTTCCAATATTTGTTGCATTATACCATATTATATCATCTTGTCCATTATGTATTGACCATGTTGGTACTAATACCTTATCATATTTTGATGAAATGCCTGTAATGTTTAATTTGTATCTTCCTTTTGTGTCTTTATAAATACTTAATTGAGGATTGTTATATAGTTTTATGGCTTTACCATTTTCTAAAACTATATCTTCTAAGATAGCTCCTGTTTTATTATCAATAGTATATTCTTCTTCATCAACTATAATATTATCAAAACTTTTTTGCCCTAATTGGTTATAATATACAATTATATTAGAATCTTTCATATATTGAAAGCCGGTTTGCATTGTTCCATTGATCCTGTTAAATAAATACCAGTATCCTTCTATTTTCTGCTCTCCATATAACATCCAACCTTTTTCATTGTAATATACTGTTTTTGTTTTTCCGTCTCCTATTGGTACTTCTTGAAATCCAGTCTTGGCTTTTCCTGTTTCGTCAAATAAATACCAATAGCCATTTATATACTTTTCACCATTATATGGATTTCCTTTATTATCATAACCATATATTTCATTATTATCATTGATAATACCAGTTCTCAATGACCCATTTACTTTATTAAAAAAATATATTTTTCCATTTATTTCTTGACGTCCATATAACATTTTTCCTTCATTATTATAGTACACAGTTTTATTTTGCTCTTTTATATATTGGAAACCGGTTAACATTGTTCCATTGATCTTGTTAAATAAATACCAATAACCTTCTATTTGTTGTTGTCCATATAACATCCAGCCTTTTTCATTATAATATACTGTTTTTGTTTTTCCGTCTCCTATTGATACATCTTGAAATCCAGTCTTGGCTTTTCCATTTTCGTCAAATAAATACCAATGGTTATTTATATATTTTTCTCCATGATATGGATTCCCATTATTATCATATCCATATATTTCATTATTATCATTGATAATATTATTTTTTAAGGCTCCACTAATTTTGTTAAAATAATAGACTGTTCCATTTATTTCTTGACGTCCATATAACATTTTTCCTTCATTATTGTAATATACTGTCTTGTTTTGATTACTAATATGTTGAAAGCCTGTTTGCATTTCTCCTGTTGTTTCATCAAATAAGTACCAATGGCCTTCTATTTGCTGTTGTCCATACAGTAACTCACTATTTTCATTAAAATAATAGATGTTACTATTATTATTTAGTTTGATTTTTTGAAAACCAGTTAATGGTTGCTCGTTTTTAAAATAGTAGGCTTTTCCATTTTCATAATACCAATCTTTTTTTATATTTGTTGATTTATCAGGTTCATCTATATACTCTTTTAATATAGGTGTTACTATTTCATATCCATTATTATTCAGATGTAGACCTTCAGTAGTATAATTTATATTTAGATTATTATTGCTATCCAATAGGTGACT